>JAFVQW010000024.1 GCA_017504605.1 Clostridia bacterium | reverse complement strand
TAGCATTTTTGGTTGCAACATTTATTACGCAAATCTGGGGATTGATTATCGGCGTTCTTATTTGCGGAGGACTCGGTATTGCCGCGTGGCTTTGCTGGAAAAATCAAACAATTAGGATTGTTGGCGATGATACTTTTGAGTACACGACCTTTTTAGGTAAAACAACTGTGTATCGCTTTTCTGACATAAAGGAATTGCGTGTAAATCAAGATTCAATGACTTTGATTTTAGCTAATGGAAAAGTACATATAGAGTCTATGGTTCATATGTCTGAAACGCTTGCTAACAAGATAGATCAAGCGATAAATAAAAACGATACCCCTTAAAATTTTGTATCAAAATTAGGGTTATTAGCCCAAAAAACGGAATACCCTCTCGGGTGTTCCGTTTTTTCTTTTTGGCCTAGACGGAGAGATTTGCCCCCTCTTGCGTCGCAGTTCGCAAAGCGAACGTCGGCGGCGCCATTAATATTCGGAAAGTTTTTCTTTTTTCCAAATCCCCTTGAAAAAAATATATAAGATGCTATAATGTTCTTGTCAGGAGTATCCCGAAACAATATACTTTAATTTTTTTGAGGTGCTTATGGAAATTAAGGTTAACTCTCACAAAACAGTAGGTAAAATAAAGCCGATGCACGCAACAGGCGGCGGTCCCGGCGAGTACCACCCTTATATTATTGAGGATGTAAACAAAATTTACAGAGAAATCGGTGTTCCGTCAACGAGACTTCACGATGTAAGATATCCCTACGGCACAAATCAATTTATTGATGTGCACTGTATTTTCCCGAATTTTAACGCCGACGAGAACGACGAAAACAACTATAACTTCTTCCATTCCGACGAGTACATTCTCGCGATTACAGGTGTCGGCTCCGAGGTGTTCTACAGACTTGGCGAGTCGATAGATCACCATAAGAGAAAACTGTTCGTCAATCCCCCGAAGGACTTTGGTAAGTGGGCGCGCATCTGTGAGCACATTATCCGCCACTACAACGAGGGCTGGGCGAACGGACATCACCTCGGCATCAAGCACTGGGAGATATGGAACGAGCCCGAGTGCTCAAAAAATTGTATGTGGACCGGCTCGTATGAAGAGTTTTACGAGTTTTATACCGTTGTCGCGAAGCACCTTAAGTCCTGCTTCCCTGACCTTATGATAGGCGGATACTCCTGTGTCGGTCTTTACGATGTAATAAGAGACCACTCGCACGAGAAATACCGCGACTGGTTTAACAATATTCTTCCCGTAATGAACGGATTTTTTGAGTACATTAAGAAAAGCGGTGCGCCTCTTGACTTCTTCTCCTGGCACATTTACGCTCTTTCTCCCGAGGAAGTTTCGGCATCGGCAAGATATGTGCGCGAATACCTCGACAAGCACGGATATACCGATACTGCAAGTTACCTCACCGAGTTCAACTACGATTACAGCCTTTGCTCGAAGCCTACGCTCTACGAGCACCCCGAGTTCACATCTGATGTTCTCGCGTCACTTATCGAGGGACAGAGATCTCCTGTGGATATGGTATTCTTCTACGCATTTCTTCCTTTTGCCTACAACGGTATGTTCTATGTTGACCCTCTCCACAAGGAGATAAAGAGACACGCAGGATTTGCCGCTATGAAGTTCTTTGGCGACCTCTACCGTCTTGAGAACGAACTCGAGGTTGAATACGAGCATGGCAAGGGTGTCTATGCACTCGCTGCAAGCAACACGGGCAGATGCGGTCTTGCTGTTGCGACAAGAGAGTTTGAGGGCAAAATCGACATTCATATCGATGCAAGAAGACTCACTCTCACAGAGCAAAACGGCAACGGCTCGTCAAGAGAAACAGAGATTGATGTTGATAACGGCGTCTTTACACTTGACGCGGTCAAGGAGAGCGTATATTACATTGCGTTCTGATATCGCACGCTAAACGACTTATTTAATCTTTAAGAGGTGACATATGAAAATCAGAGTAAATGCGAATAAAACGCTTGAAAAAATAAAGCCGATGCACGCAACAGGCGGCGGCCCCGGAGAATATCACCCCTATCTTATTGAAGATGTAAACGCGATATACAGAGAAATCGGTATTCCGTCCGCGAGACTCCACGATATAACAGGCGCGTATGCATCGAATCAGTATATTGATGTTCACTGTATTTTCCCCGATTTTGATGCGGACGAGAATGACGAGAACAACTACAATTTCTACCATTCCGACGAGTATATTCTTGCTATTTACAATGTCGGCTCCGAGGTCTTTTACCGACTTGGTGAGACGATAGACCATTACCACAAGAAGCTCTTTGTGCTCCCCCCGAAAGATTTTAGCAAATGGGCGCGCATCTGTGAGCACATTATCCGCCACTACAACGAGGGCTGGGCAGACGGATATCACCTCGGTATCAAGCACTGGGAGATATGGAACGAGCCCGAGGGACGCAAAAATATGTGGACTGGCACCGACGAGCAGTTCTACGAACTTTACACCGTTGCCGCGAAGCATCTCAAGTCCTGCTTCCCCGACCTTATGATAGGCGGATATTCCTGTGTCGGTCTCTATGCCGTAATAAGAGACCACTCGCACGAAAAATACCGCGCCTGGTTTGATACCATACCTCCTATTATGGACGGATTTTTCGAGCACATCAAGAAAAACAACGCGCCCCTTGACTTCTTCTCCTGGCACATCTACGCCATTTCTCCCGAGGAAGTTTCGGCGGCGGCAAGATATGTGCGCGGATACCTCGACGAGCGCGGATATACCGATACTGCAAGTTACCTCACCGAGTTTAACTACGATTACAGCCTTCGCTCGAAGCCTACGCTCTACGAGCACCCCGAGTTCACATCTGATGTTCTCGCGGCACTTATCGAGGGGCAAAATTCGCCTGTTGATATGATTTTCTACTACGACTTCCGCAAGGGTGCGTACAACGGCATGTTCTATGTTGACCCTCTGCACAAGGAGATAAAGAGACACGCAGCCTTTACCGCTATGAAGTTCTTTGGTGATATTTACAGGCTTGAAAACAGGCTTGAGGTCGATTACGAGTGTGGCAAGGGTGTCTATGCGCTCGCAGCAGGCAAGGACGGAAAATACGGCCTTGCTATTGCAACAAGAGAGTTCGAGGGCAAAATCGATATTTATATCGATGCGGAAAGCGTTACCATCACCGAGCAAAACGGCAACGGCATCGCAAGAGAGCGCAAGGTCTCTGTTGCAGGCGGTGTATTGTCCATCGACACATTAAAGGAAAGCGTATACTATTTGGCGTTCTGACTTTGGGATTTATAGAGAAATAAACCAACAGAAAAGAGATAACATTACGGCTATAAACCGATTTGTTATCTCTTTCTGCTTGTATCTGGGTTTGGGCTTAGCCCATATTTGCATTTGACTAGTCAAATGCAATGCTCGCGCTTAGCGGTATTTTTTAAATTCCCCGCTAAGAACATCACCCATTTGGGTGGTTGTTCTTTTTTGGTGAAGTCGAGATTTTTCGCTCCCGCACCGTCTCAAAAAGGAATACCCTCCCCTGTGTTCCGTTTTTTCTTTTTCCCTGCTCCCCTACTGTCTCTTTTTGTATTTCAGCGGGGTCGTGCCAAAGCTCCTCTTGAAGAGTGCGATGAAATGCGAGGTGTCGGTAAAGCCCGACGCTATGCTCGCCTCGGTCACGCTCGACCCACCGTCGAGCAGCTGTACGGCGTGGGATAGCTTCTTTGATTCGAGATACTTTCGCGGCGTCGTTCCCACGTACTGACGGAAATAGCGGTTAAGGGTCGCCGTGCTGACGAAATAGCGGTGCGCAATATCGGTAACACTGCTAATCTCCGAGAAGCTTCCGTCTATGTAGCCGAGCATCTCGCGCATTGTCTCGGGAAGTGACAGAGCGCTCTCGCTCTTCGATGCGGTCCCCTTTAAAATAAGTAAGATGCGAAGCACCGCCACTATGCGCTCAAGCTCACAGTCCTGCCTATTGAAAAGCTCATACAGTGTCTCAAGCAGTGAGTGCATCTCCCTCGCCACCTCGGGCTCGAAGGAGAAATGCGGGGAAAAGTCGCTCCCGTCGAGGAAGGAAAGAAGCTCCACCGCTCTGTCAAGCTCAATCCAAAGGCAGAAATACTCCTGTATCGCCGCGGGGTCGAAGCTACAAACGTGCAGGTCGTTAGCTCGCGAGACGATAGCCTCGCCGGGGCGCGTCGGATAGAGTGCGTTATTCACGAAGAAAACCGCGTCGGAGTTGACGTTGAAGAAAATTTCTAAATATTTATGGACGTGTATACTGTCGTTTTTGGTTATTCTCCTTTTCGGTCTCACGATTCCGTATTTCAGCTCGGTCAGCGAGGAGGCTCCGCGCTCCATCTGCGGCACGTATTGAGTTTCGTACATATTCTCTCCAGGATGATTGAATTTTCATATTTTTTGCGCATTTTGACATATAAATGCTACATTTTCAATGCTATAATACCATAGGCAATCTAAGATTGTCAAGAAAAAATATAGCTTCAGGTGGATTATGTACGAAAATATTGATGTTGTTGTTTTGCTAATTATGTCGCTCGCGATTTCCTTTACCTACAGCATCTCACGCAAGGTTTACACCGCGCGCGTAACGGGAAGCTTCGCACCTATTTTTATGTTCAACGCCGTGAGCGCGGTTGCGTCCATACTCACGCTTTTTATAATGGGCGGTATCGGCAAGATTTCCTGGTTTACTCTCGCCCTCGGGCTCCTTTTCGGGCTCGCTACGCTCGTACAGCAGGTAACGACTCTCGAGGCTCTTCGCACGGGTCCGCTTGCTCTTACCACTACCATCGTTTCCTGCTCTACGGTAATTCCCGCTGTTTCGGGCGCCCTCTTTTTCGGCGAGCAGCTCAAGATTGCACACATAATCGGAATCGTGCTTATGCTCGCAAGCTTCTTCTTTGCGGTTGAGCGCGAGGACGGCGGAAAAAAAGCATCGTGGCGTTGGTTCCTTTTCTGTATGATTGCCTTTATCGCCACGGGAAGCATTGGCACTATGCAAAAAATACATCAAAACACCGAGTATAAAGGGGAGCTTAACGGCTTTCTCATTATCGCGTTCCTTTTCTCCTTCGTTGCCTCGGCGGTTGCCTACGTCTCCTATATTGTGAAAAACAGAAACATAAAGACCGAGAAGGTGCACATACCGCTCTCCTTATGGCTCATTATGCTCGCTCTTATGATAATTTCGGGCGTTTCCTTTGGCGCGGTTAACAACCTCAACCTCTACCTCTCGGGCGTTATGGAGAGTGCGGTATTCTTCCCAATTGTCAACGGCGGAGGGCTCGTTCTCACCACCCTCGCAGCATTCTTGATATTCAGAGAGCGCCTCTCTCTTAAGCAGTGGGTGGGTGTCGTGCTCGGTATCGCGTCGGTTATATTCCTTTGCAATCCCTTTGGATAAAAGATTTTAAAAATTATCTGCAAATGTCAAGATGTTATTTGAATCTTAGTCAAAAAATTACGAATATTCATTTTTTCTAATTCTCTTTCGAACCGTTTATGACTATTTTCGCCACCAAAAATAGCTCGAGGATATTCATTTATATAATTCTGCACATATTGTATATACGCATTACTAAACGAAGATATAGGCACGCCTTTAGGAATAAATCTACGAATGAAACCATTTTGGTTTTCGTTTGTTCCACGTTCCGAAGAACAAAACGGATGACAGTAATACACTGTCGTTCGTTTTTTCTTTGTATATGGGGAATATTCTATTCCCTCTACGTCCGAAAACTCCGTTCCGTTATCAAAAGTTATACTTTTAAAAATTTTGCGAAAATTTAAACTTCCTATTCTGCGCTCTAATCGGTTAAACATTCTTACCGTACTTGCTGCCGTTTTATCAGGAGATTTCATTATAATCTCAGCTCGGGTGAACCGTTCTGTAAGAGTTAGAATGGTTTCACCCTTTTTATTTGTTCCTATAACAGAATCTCCTTCCCAATGGCCAAAAGTAAGTCGAGCATTAATTTCAGAAGAACGACTTTCAATAGAATGCTCTAAAATTGGTAATTTTTTCGCTTCTTTTTCTTTAGCTTTCTTTTTTCTTGAACCTTTTCGGAGTAAATCCTTGTTTCCGATTTTTAAAAATACGCCTTTTTCTATATAACTATATAAAGTTACACGACATACGTTTGTCTTAAAATTAAGACCATGCTCCTTTATATAAAGTAATATTGCCCCAGGAGAATACCCTTTTAAAACCATATCCTCAACAAATTCGGCGAATTTTTTATCATTACCAAGTTTAAGAGGAGCCCCCTTTGCAGTAGCATTAATATCTGCCGAAAGCTGTGCTTTATCTGCACTATATCTTTTAGTTTCTGTCCAATCGGTATTCCGATGGATATAATATCCCCTTTTCAGTTCATGATAAATTGCTTGAAATGAATAACCTAATTGCTCTGCTATGCATTTTACAGGAAAACCGGCATTATATAGAGCCTCGAGTTTATCCCTGGTTCTTTTCGTAAATGTCTTATAGCTTCTCTTTGCCTTTCTCATACTGTTACTCCTTAAAGTCTTACTTTTTTCTACGGGATAATTCAAATGTTCACGGAAGGAAGCAACGAGGCGCCCGGCTGACGCTCTGTGCGCCTCGTTGTCGCTTTCCTTCCTTCCCGAAAGCACATTTTTTAATCATTATCCCCTTTACGCTACAGGTCAAGTGGAAAACTCCTCCGCGTTTTCCCCCGACAGTTCCGAAGTGCTGTCGGCACCCCTTTTCCTGCGAAGCTGCCACAATGCCTCTCTATTATCAAGTGGGTCGGTAGTATTCTCCAAAAAAACTTTTTCTTACACACGGGGAAAAACTTTTTTCTCCGAATCTCCACCGCTTCCGCTTGACAATCTCGAGTCACCGTGGCAAGTCATAACCACTGAGGGTGCCGGCGAGCCGTCACCCTCACTCTTGTGAGGTTACCGTTTCTGATTCTAAGATGGACTCTCCGTTCGCGCGGTCGGTGGGCGCGTAAGTTCCCCGACAGTGACCGAGGACGGCTAAATATTCTCGGGGTTGAAAAGCCGAACAGTTTTATTTTGGTAGGTAGAAAGGAATGGACAAAAAGAATTTGGCTTCTGATAAGCATCTTTTGAGGGCAATTCTCGAACTTATTGCAAAGTGCGAAACTCTCGAAGAACTCAGAGAGTCTATCGCTCGCATACTTAAGGACGAATAAAAAAAGTGCCCACGGCGCGAAATTGACCCTTCCACCGTGAGCGCTTGAGGAATGAAAAGGGAGAACCTACCCTCCCGACTCATTCTGAATTGCTCCTATATTGTAGCACACTATCTATTTTTTGTCAAGCCCCCCTCAAATTTCACTCATTTGGAGGTAAAAATGCAAGCAATTAGAGAGAAAGACCTATACGAGTTCGTTTATCGCGCAGACACCGCACAGAAGACGGCAATCGCGGAGAGATGGCTCGGCGAGCACAAGCACCTGATGAGCAGAAGCACCTACGACGATTTAATACTTACGCTCTCCCATCAGAGCAAGAGAGCATTCCTGGCTAAAATTGCAGAATACGAAAAACTACTATTACAAATACAAGCATAAAGGAGAATAAAATGAAAAAGACTACTCAAAACAAAATTCTCGCACTCAGATGCGCGCTTCTCATAGCCATAAGCGAATCTGAAAAGCACAGGGACACCGAAGAAGGAGGGACCTCAAATATGGATACGCCTGTAATATTCCTCCCCGGGTGGAACGCAACAACTATCCGAGAAGCCTTCATTCTTACCGGGCTTCTCCCGGACATCAGAAAAGACGGCGCCGTATATATCCTTCGTGCCTGCGAGGGACAAGGCTACCGCCGAACCGCTATGGCGGAAGCCTTCAGAGATAGCCTCAAGGCATCGGGATATAATGCCGGTGTAGATTACAGAATAGATTAACAAAAAGGAGAGAAAAAATGGCAAAAAAATTAACTACCGCAGAGGCTTGTTTTGCGTTGTGCAAGGGGGGGCACATTTGTGTTGCACACCTTGTTAATTTCAAAAGGCCCTATATAAGCATATCTGACGAAAACCTATTGAGATGCGGCTGTATCGGCAAAATAACACAAAAACAATTCGAGGAAATTTTAAACTCAAAGTATATAAAATTTGTCCAAGATAAAAAGGACAAGTATGGCAACATTCGCAATTACTACGTTGTTGAAAATTGGCTTTTGGAAAAAGCAAGGAAAGAATATTTGAAAAGTAGAAAGGAAGAAAAATGATACATCACCTCAAAACTTTACCCGAATACTTTCAAGCAGTCATAGACGAAAGAAAGCCCTTTGAAATAAGAGAGAACGACAGAAACTTCAAAACCGGTGACCGCGTTATCCTCGAAGAATACACAGGCAAAGAGCTCGTACCGGCGTGCCCTCATTTTAAACCCGAAAACTTTGATATTGACCCTCGAGCAGAGCAAGAATACTGCAAAATGGAAAATTGCGAGGAGTGCCGGAACGGAAAATGCGGAGAATACATAAAACACAACTATACCGGCAGAACCTGCAACGTAATCATCAAAGACATTTTTGATATATCCTTCTTAATACCAGGATATGTTGCCTTCACATTCGAAATAAAACACAAAAGAATATAAGACAAAGGCGATGCAGAGCTCTGCATCGCCTTCTCTATTTCTATAAATCCCTACTTGAGATGTCAAGCCTACGCAAAGCCTCTACCACCCCTAACCTTAAGCAGCCTTCTTTTGCTCGAGCTCTCGGCTACGCTCCTTCATGCGACGCACGTCGTTCTGGAAATAGGAGTTCTGGAGACCGTTTTCCTCAAGCGTGCCGATAATCCCGGCATAGCATATAAAGTCATCTATATGCATAGTGTTCGGGGTATACGTCGCGAATACGCTCGAGAGGCAGTCAGTCTTATACCGGGCGGAGCGGTCCTTTTTCGTTATGATATGCCACTTTGCCGTAGTAACGCTACCGTCCATTCGTCCCGACTGCACCTGCAGCTTAAGCGTGAAGGTGCCGAACTTGCCGCGCACCTTGTCGTAGTGATTATTGATAACCGACGTTACGTTATCTACCGCGTAAGAGAAAAGCGTACCGTCACGCCTCTTTATATTGTACTTAGAGTGAAAGTCCTTCCACTTAGCCTTCAGCCAAGTAAAGACCCCCTCAAAGAGCCAATACGGTGAGAAGAACGGCAGTGCCGGATACAGCGTTCCCGCTTCCTCGATATAAATCACCTCGCCAAGCTCGCGGCCGCCTGCGCCCCACGCTTCAGGGCGCTGAAGGTCGGCTATAATGCGAATAAATACCTTGTTCGCTATAACGGCAGCGTGACGGCACATCATAAGCGTAGAGTTAAAGAGGTCATTCTTTTGATTGACCTCGTCGCCCTTCTTCTTTTCTTCCTGCAGCTCTACGGCGTTCTTACGCTCCTTGTCTATCTCGGTTATAACGAACACGCCGAAGGAAAGCTTAAACTCCTTCTGCATCTTCCTACCAAGTCTGAGCATATCGTAATTGATAATATGGCTGCGGCGCGAATAGTAATCCTGGTCTCTGACGTCGCGCTCGAGGAAGTCGTTATCCCGGTACGGCATATTGCCGAGGTCGCGGAGCATAGAATCCACACGAATAGAGTAATTCGAGAAGATAAGGCTCGTCCGAACGGTGAAGACAAGATACGCCTGGGCGTACTCAGATACCGCTTCAAAAAGGTGCGTTATCTTAAGCTCGTCGTTGTATGTATATTTGTAATGCTCGAAATCGTAGCCGAAGGTATAATCAGGCAGCCTTTTGCCACGTATTTTAATGCCGCGGCGAAACTCTTTCCACTCGTCCCGGGTGAAGCCTTGAGACAGGATCCAATCAAAGCCTCTCTGATATGTTCTGAAGCGTGCCCGGACAGCGTCAATATCGCAAAGGCGGCGCCTCTCTATCTCACGCTTCAGGTAATCTCGCACATTCTGCCAAGGGAAATTCGGGAACATAAGCTCGCGCTCGAGCATAATATCGTATGCAGCGTCCCACTGTTCTATCTCTGCAGAGAGCGCCATCGAGGTAATGAGCTGCGTCTTGCCGGTGCCCATCTCGCCGTAAACGGTCGTTACAATTCCGCGCTTCTTAAGAAACGCGCGATTACTGCGCTCGTATGCGTATAGCCGCACAAACGCCATATCCCGACACACGTAATTGTATATCCAGGCGCCGACACCAAGCCACACAATCCCCGGGAGAAATCTTATCATAGGCGTAAGGTCGATAAAAAGCTTCAGGACCTGGGTGTATAGGCTGATAATATCAAACGAAGCCGAGAAATAGAAGAAATAAGCGATAAAGGATATTACTATCGAGAGCACGTTGAAATAGAGCAGCCAAAGCGTGAGCCAGGTGTGAAAATATCGCTTATTCTCCCGGACGAAGAATACAAAATCCTTTATCCAGGCAACGACAGGATATATCACCTTAAAGCTGAAGCGCTTGAAGCGGCGAAGCGGCTTCGATTCGCCTTTTCGCTTATTCGGCTCCACGTTGGTATAACTGCGCAGCTTAAGGAAAATAGCAGCACCGAGAGGAAGAAGGATAAGCAACACCTTCGAGAGCTTGTACAGGAAATCTCCGACAGCCTCGATGTAGGCCGCAAAATTCGCCTCTGAAGCGAATGCAGTCCAATATGCACTCCAGAGCACCTTAAATTCTTCCCAGGTCCACGGGAACAGCGAGAGCGGCTCCCAGGGCGACTTTGCGAACTCCCAGCTCGGCAGCTCGGTGACCGTAGGCCACACGAGGTCGGTGTTATCT
>JAFVQW010000023.1 GCA_017504605.1 Clostridia bacterium | reverse complement strand
GGTGAAGCGGGTGGGCGTAGCCCTCGCGCGGGTCGCCTGCGGCTATTGCGAGAAGGAGTGAGGGGACGAGGTGAGAGAAGCTCGCGAAGTCCTCCGAGCCGTTAAGAGACCTCTCGCCGCTCGGCATAGACGCTACGTCGGTAAGCGCGCTCGGTATCGCCTCGCCGAGCGTTTTTCTTGCAAGGGAGCACATCTCGGGCGAGTTCTTGAGTGTCGGTGCGCCGCCCCCAAAGATCACCTCGGCGGTGGCACCGTAGACGGCCGCGATACCCGCCGAAATTTCCTTAAGGCGGCTTTTCATCATTTCCCGAGCTTTATCGTCGAGAGTGCGCAGACTTCCCGAAAGGGTGCACTTGTCGGAAATAATATTCGCGGCGCTCCCTGAATGAAGGCTGCCTACGGTAATACAGGAGGCGGTCGTGGGTGATAGCTCCTTTGCCACGAGCTCCTCGAGCGAGAGCAGAATTCTCGCACCTATGGCCGTAGCATCAACGCTCATATGCGGCGCGGCGCCGTGAGAGGCCCTGCCGCGTACCGTTATTTCAAAGAAATCGGCCGCGGGCGCAGATACCTCGGGGCTCGGAACAAATATGCTCCCGACAGGAAGGGGCAGAGACGGAATAACGTGCACCGATAGCGCCGCCGTTACACGCGGGCGCTCCATTATCCCGCCCTTTATCATATCCTCCGCGCCTAAAAGGAGCTCCTCGGCGGGCTGGAAGAGCAGCTTCACCGTGCACTTAAGCTCGTTTTCGTTCCTTTTCAGGATTTTTGCCGCGCCGAGCAGCATGGCGGTATGCATATCGTGGCCGCAGGCGTGAGAATACTCACCCGCCGAGGCAAATGGCTCACCGGAGCCTTCTCTTTGCCTTACGGCATCTATATCGGCGCGGAGAAGAATACATCTCTCGCCATTACCGAGCGTGGAAGTGATGCCCCCGTTGCCGATAGGCTTCGGCGTGATACCGCAGGCCGCGAGGCGCTCTGATATATATTTTCCGCTCCTCGCGGTATCGAAGCCTCCCTCGGCGGTGCCGTGTAAGTAACGCCGCGCCTCTATCAGCTCATCTTGTATTTGCAGTGCTTGACTTAGTATATCGGACATAAAAAGCTCCCCCCTTGCGAGTATTTTCTCAAGGGGGGAGAGGTTCTATACCTTTTTGATGAATTTATTTGAGAAGGGTCGTGCGAGAATTAGGCAGAGTGCGGTACCGAGGGCGGCAATACCGAACCAGATTGTGATTGTCGTATCCCAGCCGTACCCCTCGGAAATAAGTGCGATGCCATAGGTGGACACGGCACTTCCGACATATGTCGCAAAGTTTAAAACCCCGGTGATAAGGCCGAGATTTCGGTAGCCCTTGAAAAAGCCGGGCACCATGGATATAAGCATAAGGTTTACGCCGTACATAGAGCCTGTAAGGAGTGCGGAGAGGAGCACGGAAAGTATAGCAACCCTGCCGCCGAGGAGTGCGAGGCCGAGTGCCGCGACAGCGCCGAGAAGAAAGATTATTCCTGCGAGTGTAAGGGGATTGCGTATTCGCTTCTTGTATATCTGTGCCGTTACCTTCATGCATATAATGCTGAACAGGGGGAGCAGTACACCCGAGAGAATAGATATCTCACTGCCGAGCGAATAGGTGTCGGATATATAGCTCGGCATCCAGGTGGTTACTCCGTCGCGAAGCATGCCTTGGAGCGTTATTGCTAGGAGTATGAGAAGTAAAAGAGGCGTGAATATATTATATTTCGGTGCTGTGTTTTCGAGATTTTTCTCGGTTTTCTTATAATTCTCTACATTCGGCGCGAATCTCGCCCAGATTAAAATCGCAACCGCTCCGAGTGCGGCGGAAAACACGAAAACCGAGCGATAGGAGAAAAGAAATATAAGAAGAGGAGCGATGAGATATATAACCACAGTGCCCGACGAGGCGTAAAGCGACATCGTCGTACAGCCGTCCTTGAAATCGTCATCGGATAGAACGACCGTCAGAATTTTCACTATAGGCGGCCAGAGCATGCTCTGGGCGAAGCCGTTTATGCACCACACAACCGTCATAAGCGTCGCGTCGGCACATAAGGGAAAGAGAAGGTTCATCGCTGTCGTTAGTATAAGACCGAAAATAACGAGCCTCTTCGGCGATATTCTGTCACCGAGAAAGCCGCTGATTACCTGTCCCACGCCGTATGCGATAAAGTTCGCGGTGACAGCAGCTGACAGGGCTCTGCGCGATATACCTGTCGAGGCCTCAACCTCGGATATGACGGCTCCGAGATTGGTTCTCGTTATGTAGCTTGCCATATAAACGAGGGAAAAGAAAAATATAAGTCGCTTTATTTCACGGCGCTCGGTTAACATTTTTCCAAAAAAACTACCGTGTTAGGTGCCATAGTAAACGTCGCTTCGCCGTTTTCCACCGCAATCGTGCAAACCCGCTCGGCGTTATATTCCTTGTCGAGTACAATTAAAGCGTAGGAGTCCGCGCAATCTTCTCCGAATTTTACGGTAATACTCTCTTTCTTGGCAGTCTCGTCGTTCGTGAAGTAACTGAGCAGCACCGCTTCCTTACCCTCGTTTGCCGCGGCAACGGCATAGATTCTCTCGCTATCCGACTCTGTCTTTACCTGCTTTCCTATTTTATAAAGCTTTGAGAAAAGCAGGAAAGAATAATACCCTTTAAACGGCTTATAAGAGTAAAAGTCAAAAAGTCCGTTTAAGCAAGTTCCCGGTCTTGCGTCGTAATACATAAGCATATCAACGGGAAGATTTTGCCCCAACGCCATCATAGCCGCATTGAACGCCGCGCCCTTGATCGAGATAACATCTTGTATAGATTCAAGCATACCTTCCTTCCAGTTTCTCATAAAGTTCCACTCGCCAAGTATACTCTCGGTCTTGGTTAAGCCATAGGAATCAAGAATCTCTCGCGCGCGAATCATTCTCTTTGCGTATTCCGACGTTTCCGAGCGATAAAGGTGCCAGGAATAGAAATCAAGCGGCACGTCGTGATCGCGCACGTAGGTGAGAAACTGGTCGCTCTTTCCGTCAAAGCGTCTCGTATCAAACGCGGGTCCGCCGATTTTCAACTCGGGGAAGCAGCTCTTTAAATGCTTCGCAGCAATCCCAAAGAGCTTATAGAATTCCTCAATAGGTGAAAACCAAGTCTCACCGCCGTCGTTACCGGGCTCGCTTCCTATCTCCCAATAGGTAATGTTAAAATGG
>JAFVQW010000022.1 GCA_017504605.1 Clostridia bacterium | reverse complement strand
GATCTTAGCCTTGTACTCAGCCTTGAACTGGTTAGCAAGCTCCTTGAGGTCCTCAGCGGTAAGCTCAACGTCGAGCTTAACACCCTTCTCCTCCTTCATTTTATCGATAAGCTCCTCGAAATACTTCTTACCGACCTCCATAACGACGTCGGAATACATCTGAATAAATCTTCTGTAGCAGTCCCAAGCCCATCTCGGATTGCCCGAGCTCGTTGCCATGTAGTCAACAACGTCCTCGTTGATACCGAGGTTAAGAATGGTGTCCATCATACCGGGCATGGAAGCTCTCGCACCCGAACGAACCGAAACGAGAAGGGGGTTCTTCTTATCACCGAACTTCTTGCCGGTAACCTCCTCCATCTTTACGATGTACTCGTTGATTTCAGCCTGGATAGCAGGGTTAATCTGCTTGCCGTCCTCGTAGTACTGAGTGCAGGCCTCGGTCGTGATGGTGAAGCCCTGGGGTACGGGCAGACCGATATGCGTCATCTCGGCGAGGTTTGCACCCTTACCGCCAAGGAGATTGCGCATGTCCTTGTTGCCCTCAGAGAAGAGATATACGTACTTCTTGCTCATGTGTTTTTTTCCTCCATAAAAAAATTACATAATTAAACTGCGGTCGCACGCATAATACGCGCCCGCGAATTTTGCACCCATAATTATAGCATAAGGAAGAAAAAAATTCCACCCCAAAGGGAAAAAAGGTTAAAAAAATGACATTATTTACACTTTGTTCATAAATGCGCTTAACATTAATTAAGAAAAGCCCTATTGAAATGGCGGTGGGAAAATGATAAAATGAGAATATAAATTGGAAAGGACGAAATTTATGTCTTTTTGGGTTAAATTACTCGAATTTTTGGAAACCAAGGGCGAAACTCCGACGATGTACGGCGCGTTTCACATAGTGTTTATAGTGCTCGTCGCTCTTGCTACCTTCCTTCTTTGTAAATTCTTCGGCAGCTCCTCGGAGCGCACCTATCGCAGGATAGTTCTTATCGGCTGGATTGCGATGGTCGTGCTTGAGGTGTACAAGCAGATTATATACGCCGTCAGCTTTGAGAACGGCGCCTTCGTATGGGACTATGAGTGGTACGCTTTCCCGTATCAGCTCTGCTCGACCCCGCTTTACGTTATGCCGTTTGCGGCACTGCTTAAGAACGGGCGCGTGCGCGATGCCGCTATGGCCTATCTCGCAACCTTCTCCTTCTTCGGCGGCCTTGTGGTATTCATATACCCCGGCGACGTCTTCGTTTCAACTATCGGTATCAGTGCGCAGAGCATGATACACCACGGAATGCAAATAGTTATTGGCATTTACACCGCGTTTTACAACAGAAAGCGCTTTAATTTCGGGTTCTTCCTCCACGCCGTGCCAGCGTTCGCCGCTCTGTGTGCCGCAGCGCTTATTATGAATATCGGCGTGTATCACGCCTTTGCCGCATCGGGAATTGAAGATACCTTCAATATGTTCTATATCAGCCCCTATTTCCCCTGCACGCTGCCCCTGCTCGGCGACGTTATCTGGCCTAACGTGCCCTATGCCGCCTTCCTTGTTATCTATATCCTCGGCTTCTGTATCGCGGCCTACGTTTTGTACATAATACAGTACGGATTAATGAGGCTTGGAGGCAACCGTGTTAAGTCTTAAGAACAAACGGGATATTTATAAACGCTTTCTCATTATCGCCGCGGCGCTCTTTGTCGCGGCGGAATACGTTTTCGCCATTCTCGCACAGACACTCCCCGGGGATAAGTGGGGGCCCGCCTCCTTTTCCTCTATCGTGCTTGCCGCGGCGTTTATGCTGCTCTTTTTCGAGCGAAGGCTCGAGTATCTCTTCACACAGCTCGCGCTCGTGTGCACGGTGTGTGCCGATTATTTCCTCGTGCTCCGTGACGGCGAGGAGAAGCTCGCCGCTATGATTTTCTTCTCGGGCACGCAGATTTTCTACTTTTTAAGACTTATAATTAAGACACGCCCCGGCATATTCCGCACCGTGCACCTATCGGTGCGCGCCGCCGTGAGCCTGCTTGCCGTCCTCGTTACCTTCCTCGTGCTCGGCGAGGGCACTGATGCGCTCTCGGTCGTGTCGGTGTTCTACTACGCGCACCTGATACTGAACTTGATTTTCGCCTTTATTACTCCCGGGGAGACGCCGATTTTTGCTATTGGACTTCTGCTTTTCCTCGGCTGCGACACCTTCGTCGGCTTCGGTATGCTAGGCGAGTATCTTCCGATTGCCGAGGGCTCGCTTATCGACAGGCTGAACCGCATACCGCTGAATATGGCGTGGGTGTTCTATACCCCCTCGCAAACGCTTCTCGCACTCTCGCTTTTGCCGAGGAGACTGCGCGCGGCGGGAGAAACAACAAAATAACATAAAATATTAGGAAAAAGCGGTGAGTTTTCACCGCTTTTTCTATTTTACAAAACGACAAATTGCTATGGACTTTGTATTCTGTCGGAGGTATAATGTAGATGACGAAAAAAACTTAATATCGGAGGAAAAATGGAAGACAAAATAATTTTTCACGACATTGAATTTACGATTTTAAACGGTGCGGTATATCTCACCCGCTTCGGGCGAGTGAGCTGTGGCGAGCTCCGCGAGAAAATGCACAAATACGCCTTTTCCGAGGTGCAGCTCACAGGACAGATGAAGGAGACTCATATGGGAATAAAGCTCACGAGCTCCTCCGAGGCTATTGCGTTTAAATACCACTCGCACAGGGTGGAGGGAGACACGCTCTTCGTGACGCAGCGCTCGGGTAACGTCGAGGCTACGACCGCATTCACCACCTACACCGATACGGGTGCCGTCTCGATTTACAGCGAGTACAAGAATATCACCGACGGTGAAATAATTCTCGAGGACGCCTCGGCAATCAGAATTCCCGGCTTTGGAAGGCGTGGAGTTTACAGCGCAGACAATCTCTACTATTATTCCTTTACTCAGAGCCACCACGTAGAGTGTCAGCCGAGGAGAAAATCCTTCTTCGACTACGGAATGTATCACGGCTGCACTGAAAGTCAGAAAAGAATATCCTTCGCCAACGTCGGCAGCTGGTCGACTAAGGAGCAGCTCCCCCAGGGCATAATCGAGGATACCGAGGAGGGTTACTTCCTTATGTTCCAGATAGAGAGCAACAATTCCTGGTACTACGAGATAGGTGACGCCGACGAGGAATATTACCTTTATCTTGGCGGCGGAAATCTCGCTAACACTTCGTGGTGGGCGTCGCTCGCTCCCGGCGAGAGCTACAAAACGCCGAGAGTGGCGCTCGCTTTTGGCTCGGACTTGAATTCCTGTCTTTGTGAAATGACGAAATACAGGCGTCACATCAAGGGCGTGTCGGCTCCCGACGCCTCCTTGCCTACTATATTCAACGAATATATGCATCTTTCCTGGGACAGTCCCACGGCAGAAACGACTGCAAAGTACGCGCCCGCAGTTGCAAAGACCGGTGTAAAATACTACGTAATCGACTGCGGCTGGCACAACGAGGAGGACGGGGACAAGGTTTATCCTTACGTCGGTCAGTGGAAGGAGAGCCACGCGCGATTCCCGAGGGGCGTGCGTGAGACGACCGATTATCTTCGTTCTCTCGGTCTTCGCCCGGGTCTGTGGATTGAACCCGAGATTGTCGGCTGGAAATGTCGGGAAATGCTCGAATACTACGACGACGATTGCTTCCTTACGCGCTTTGGCAGACGCATAGGCGCTCATGGCAGATATTTCCTCGATTACAGGAACGAGAAGGTCCGAGCCTATATGACCGAGACGATACGGAGAATGGTCGAGGACTACGGCGCTGAGTATATCAAGCTCGATTACAATCAGGATATCGGTGTCGGCACGGACAAGGGGGCGGAGAGCCTCGGACGAGGTCTTGAGGCGTGTAGTCGTGCGTACCTTGACTGGGTTGACGAGATAAGAGGCCGCTTCCCGAGCGTTATATTCGAGACCTGCTCGTCGGGCGGTATGAGAATGGACTACGAGACGCTCTCGCACTTTTCGCTCATATCGACCTCGGACCAGGTGAGCTATAAGAAGTACCCCTATATCGTGGCGAATATACTCTCCGCCGTGCTTCCCGAGCAGGCGGCGGTATGGAGCTATCCGGTTTCCGGGATAGACGATTTCGAGCCCGAGACGGTTAAGAGGGAGATTACCGACGAGGTTATCGTCATAAATATGATAAACTCGTTTCTCGGAAGAATGCACCTTGCAAGCCACCTCGACTTACTCTCGGACGAGAAGATAGCCCTGATACGCGAGGGCGTGGAGTATTACGACACGCTCACTGAGGGCAAATACCGCGCTCTGCCGTTTTTACCTAACGGCTTCGCCGATTTTCGCGACAAGGCTGTTGCCTCGGGATATATAGTTGACGGGCACAAGCTCTATCTCGCACTCTGGAATCTCGGCTCGGATAAGCCCCTCACGGTAGAGCTCGGCAGAAAAATAAAGTCCTGCCGCGTCGGATACCCGAATAGTCTGCCCACCGATTTCACCGCAGAGGGAACGACCCTCACCGTGAAGTTTGACAAGGAATATATGGCGAGATTTTTTGAGATTGAGGTTGAATAAGAATAAAAATGACCCCCGCCCGCGCAAATCGCGGACGGGGGTTTTTGTGTAAAAGGGTGAGGGGGGGAGAAGCTGATTTCTCAGCTTCGCCTCGAAAGGTGAGTTCGTTCTGCCGGGAGTGCAAAAGAAAAGCACGCCAAAAGGCGTGCTTGGCACCCGGGGCAGGAATCAGCCGCAGAGGAATTTGTGCGTTTTGGTGAGCTTGGTTGTCTCGCGCGGCGAGACCGTGCGGCTGGGATTCGAACCTGATTTCTCGGCTTTGCCTCGAAAGGTGAGTTCGTTCTGCCGGGAGTGCCAAAAAGAAAAGCACGCCAAAAGGCGTGCTTGGCACTCCCAGCGAGAATCGAACTCACAACTAACCCTTAGGAGTTTTCATAAGTGTTCGTGTCTATCTGTACGTAGGTGATTTTCTTGCAAAAAAAGCGTAAAATCCACGAAAAACGCAGATTTTACGCTTGGTAGGTTGTGTGTTTGTGAGCAACTTTTATGGTGCTTTATGGCGTGCGGGTGTACAAGGTGTGTATGGATTATTCTGAATCAATTATATCAACTTCACTAATAATAAGTTTTTTTACTCCGCCCAAAAAATTCTTCTGTGCAGTAATTTGAATCCTAGTCGATTTTTTTGCTGATATTATTAAGATATTAGAGCGACAAGGCGTGATTATGGGTTTTGCAAACTGCGCATATATTTCCATATCGTTTTCAATATTTATAACGGCAGTAGAACCTTCAACGATGGTACACAGCTTTTGTCCGACTGTATTAATAATATCGATTTTATATGATTGTAATGTTAATAAACCTAAATTAGCTACTTTTATGACAGCTTTGCTGTTTTGGTTTGAGATGTTTGAAATTGGGTAACCGCAATGTATACAAGCAGATGCTTTGTCTGATACTTCCTTTCCACATTCGGGACATTTAATTAAAGCCATTTTTTATTTTTCCTTTGCTAATTATATGATTTTAGGGAACAGGATAAGGTGAGGGATCAAATTGCCATCACTCGCCAATTTTTGCCCTCTCCGAGAGCTTCGTGAAGTGGGATACCCACATTGCGATAAAGAGAAAGCAACCGCCGAGAACCAGCGGCTGCTTTGGTAGGGCGGGGAGGAATCGAACCCCTTGGTGCTGCGTGTCATAGGTGTTTAATTTATCGTAATTGGTGGTTCCCGTGACCTTTCGCCCCACACGCACCCCTAAACCAAAAGTCGTTATTATTCTGCATCACCTTTTTTACCTCCGCAAACTCAAGAAGAGTTATAAAGAGAGCTACCACATCTATGGAAGCACCAACGCATAAAGCCAACAACACTATGGTCACGCATGGCACTCCCAGCGAGAATCGAACTCACAACTAACCCTTAGGAGGGGCTTATTATATCCATTTAACTATGGGAGCGTGTTTTTAAATTGTGTTTTTTGCTTGGGTGTACAAAGGGTGTACAAAACCTTGTTCAGTGAACTTAAGACACAAATTTCTTGTGATGTTTGAGTCTATCCTCATGGTGTTTCAGTCTATCTTGTAGGATAGACCTACCCCTTAGGAGGGGTTTATTATATCCATTTAACT
>JAFVQW010000021.1 GCA_017504605.1 Clostridia bacterium | reverse complement strand
TCACGCTCTCGGCGGGGGCATCGGTTGAGCTCTCCTCGGGCACTCTTCGGGTGCAGGGAGGTACTCTTATACAAAACGGTGGGCGGATAAATGCGCCGCGGAGCACCGCCGTTCGGCTTGAATATCTGTCGTCCTCGGTCTATCTTCTTCGGGGCGGCGAGGTAAGGAGCGAGCGGGAGCGGGCTCTTGATATCGAGCTCGGCAGCGCCACGCTCTCGGGCGGCAGAGTGGTATGCGAGGGCGGCGCCGCGGTATATAACCGAGGCAGCCTCAGGCTTCTCGGCTCGGTCTCGCTCCTCTCGTCGTCCTATGACGTCATATCCTCGGTTCCCGTGCATCTTGGCTCGGGGGGCGAATATTTCGGCGGCACACTCTCCTTACAGATGCTCTCCGAGTTCGATATGGGAACGCTGTCGACCGTCCTTCGCACGGCGAGGCCCTCGCAGTGCGGCTCTGTGGAGCTTTTCGATATTAACGGCGCTCCCTTTGAATTAAGCTATTTTGCCTCTCATGCGAGCACGGAGGATAAGGAATTCCTCGGAGTATACCGTCCTTATATCTATACCTACTATTCCGATGCGGGAGTTGTAGCCCGCCGCGAATATCTCGCCGCCGAGCGCCCGAGCGCCGAGGCAGCACCCGAGCGAGCGGGCTACGCCTTTTCGGGCTGGTACGCCGACGAGGACCGAACGCGGGAGTTCGATTTTACCGCCCCCGTGGCCTCGGATGCATCGCTCTACGCCGAATACACCCTTCTCGCGCCGACCTTTAGCCTCGAGGGGGTCAGCGCTCCCTATAGCGGCGAGCGCATAGCCGTAGATTTTAATTCTCTTACGCACCCGCTCGCAGAGGAGGGAATATATTCCTTCCGTTGGCTTAGAGAGGACGGCACCGAGGCGGGTAAATCCCGCACGCTGTACGTCCGAAGCGTATCCGATAGCGGAAGGTATAGATGCGAGGTCAGCTTCACCCACGGCGGCAGCACGGTAACCTGTAGAACTCCCCTTGTCACCGTCTCGGTATTACCGAGAACGGTAGCCTTGCCCGAGCCCTATCGCACTGAATATACGGGCAGGGAAATTGTAGCCGATATTCAGGGGAGCCCGCTCTATACCGTAGAGACCGTGTCGGCTCGCGAGGCGGGACGGTATAGCGTTACCGTGATGCTCACCGACCCGATAAACTATATCTTCGAGGGCGGCGGGGCTGTTTCCTCGGTGGTCTTCGAGATACTTCCCGCTAAGAATACGTGGATAGGCCAAATCTCTGTAAGCGACATATATTTTGGGGCAGAAATCGCCCCTCGGGCGAGCTCAAGGTTCGGCACACCTGTATTTTTGTTCTCCCGAGAGCCGCTCGGAGAATATAGCACCGAGCCGCCGAGTGCCGTTGGTGAGTACTATATGCGCGCCTTTGTCGAGGCGACACAGAGCTACACCGAGCTAATCTCCGAGCCCGTTTCCTTCTCGATAATTTCCGATAGGCCGACGGCTCTGACCCTTCTTACGCCGCCGAGCCGCACCGAATACCTCGCCTTCGAATACTTCGAGCGCGAGGGCGCTTCGTTTTTGCTTACCCTTGAGAGCGGTGCTGTAAGAACGCTCGGGGCAGACGAGGTGTCAATTTTCTATCAGAGCGGTGACGGACTTCGCTTTGGCGACGGCGGCGTTATCGCCGAGTATATGGGAGTGCGAGCCGTAATTGCTCTCACCGTTAAAAAGGCGAGCTACGGTATTTCGGCCGGCCTTAGCGATGCCTCGGTCGTATATGACGGTAGGTATCATACCCTTGAAGGTGAGGTCTATCTTCCAACGGGTCTCGACGGTATAACGCCGAGCTATAAAATAACGGGCGGCGGCACCGATGCGGGTGTATATACCGTCACGCTTTCCTTCTTTACCGATAGCCGAAATTACGAGCTGCCGCCCGCCGTCAGTGCGACACTGACGGTAAAGCCGCGTGAGGCGGAGGCGGTATGGGGTGAGAGGCTCTTCGTCTATGACGGCACCTATAAGTGCCCGACGGCTTATTATACCGACGTCTTCGGAGCGAAGCACCCGCTCGCTACCGTCGGAGGCGGGATATACGCCGATGATAATTACTCGGCAGAGGCGCTTTCTCCCGGGCCTAACTATACTCTTCTTAATCCCAAAATCAGCTTTTCGGTTTTGCGCGCCGACTACGACCTCTCGGGCGTTAGGTGGAGCGGCTCCGACTTTGTCTACGACGGCACTCGCCGCTCGGTTTACGTCTCGGGTCTTCCCGAGGGCGTGAGCGTTATAGGCTATACCGATGCGGGTGCCGCCGATGCGGGAGTATATTACGCCTCTGTCGCCCTCGAATACGACAGGCGCAACTACAACGAGCCTACCCTTGAGCTATACAGATGGGAAATACACCCCGGAAGATACGACCTCTCGGGTATATCCTTTACCGATGCCGTGTGCATCTATAACGGCAGGGAGCAGTATCCCACCCTCTCGGGCAGTCTCCCCGTGGGGGCAGACGGCTCGGTGCTCGGCTATAGCTTATCCTCGGGCGCTACCGACGTTACCGATGCGCCGAGGAGCGTAACGCTGAGCTTTATTCTTACGAGCGACAACTACGAGTGCCCGCCGCCGCGCACCGCGACGGTTACCGTCCTGCCTCTCGGTATTAACGTCTCCTGGGGCAGCACGGAGCTTTATTTCGACGGGGGAGTGAAGCTCCCCGCGGCATACGCTACCGAGTGCGCAATAGCGCTCGCGGGCGGGGGCACCGATGCGGGAGAATACACCGCCACCGCGCGCTCCCTTAATAAAAACTATTACGTTATAAATTCGAGCATAGACTTCACGGTGCACCCCGCGAGGAACGAGTGGATAGAGACGCTTGTGGCAGAGGACGTATTCCTTGGCGGCGCCCCCGCCCTGTTTGCCTCGGCACGGTTTGGTGAGGTTCGGTACGCAATCTATACCGACCCCGAGCTCAGTGAGAGGGCGGAGCTGCCGCTCGCGGCCGGCAGGTACTTTGCCGTGGCGTACGTCGATGCCGAGCAGAACTTCGGCGCTCTTACGGGCTCCCCCGTCGCGTTTAACTGTATTCCCGTGCTACCGACCAAGCTTACGGCGAGCCCGAACCGCACGCGCTTTAGCGCCTATACCGTCCCCGCACCCGAGCTGCTCGGCCTCACCGTTATAAATAACGACGGCACGAGCTTCACCCCCGAGAGCGACAGCGTTACGGTGGTATGCGAGAGCGCGTCCTCTCTCCGTGTCGGAGACGGATATTTAACTGTCAGGTACGGCTCTCTTTCGGTGCATATCGAAATAGAGGTCGAGAGGGCGAATTTTGATACCTCGGGCGTGTATTGGAGCGGTGTCGAGCACGTCTATAACGGCGAGGGGGTGACCCCGATGCTTCTCGGCCTTCCCGAGGGTCTGAGCGTTATCGGCTACACCGTCGAGAACGTCCGCGCCGTAGGTATATATCCGCTCGGTGCGATGCTTGACTACGATAGGTCAAACTATAACCCGCCCGAAATCCCGAAGGGAGAGCTCGTTATCAAAAAGGCGCAGATAACCCCCGCCTTCCTAAACAATCCGACCTATGACGGCGGCGAGCACTATCCTATTTCCGCCTCGCCTCTTTATACACCCATAGTCAGCGCTCCGTTTGTCGAGGCGGGGGAATACACCGTCAGCTTCGTTCTCACCGACCCCGAGAGCTACACCCTCGCGGGCGACGGCACGGCGGAGTTCGTTATTCACAGGGCTCCCGTATACGTAACCGTATCCGACCTCGTCCTCTATCTTTTCGAGAGGGAGAAGGCTCCGACAGGTAAGATAGTCTCGGGCGCACTTCCCGAGAGCGAGGTGAAATACGCCGTCGTCGGCGAGCGCGTGACGGCCTATACCGACAATCCGAATTATCTTCTCTACGTCACCGAGGGCGAGCTTATCCGCCGCGACACTCTGTCTCCCTCGGCACGGCGGATAACGCTGACCGTCTCGCTCGGACTTCTTTTGCTTACGCTTTTTATCTTTCTTGTGATTTATAAGCGGGATAAGATAGGAGCGCTTCTCGGTAAGGGGCACGTACGCAGGGCGGACGACGGTGTAATAACCGATACGGGCGTTATATTCGGCGGCGGTGTCGGAGAGGAGCTGCTCTCGGTCGACGTTCTTCGCGCGGAGAGCCTAATCAGCAACGCTATGGCGCGCACGCTGCTCGTTCGGGCAGAGGAGACCATCTACACCGAGGGCCGCGGCCGCGCGGTGATAAACCTCGATACTCTCTCCGAGGAGTTTTCAGCGGGCGAGCGCGTTGACGTGAATATCCTAAAGGAGCGAGGCCTCGTTCCCGAGGGCACGGCCTATCTCAAGGTTCTTGCAAGAGGTGTCATTGATAAGCCGCTTGTCATATACGCGACGAGCTTCAGTCTCTCGGCGGTGAAGATGATAGCCCTGACGGGCGGCGAGGCGAAAAAGGTGCAGATTAGCGGAAAAAGAAATGACAGGACTTGATTTTTTTCGCGCAATGTGTTATAATGCATACGATATTTTTTGGAGTGTGCTGTTATGAACAAAAAAACAATCGAAACAAAAAAGCTTGTATATCTCGCCGTTCTCACGGCTATCATATGTGTTTTGCAGTGGGTTACCTCGCCGACTAAGGGCTTTCTCCCCGTTTCTATAACCCTCTCGCTCGTGCCTATTGCTATCGGCGCGGCGCTCGTGGGTAAGTGGTCGGGTGCTTGGCTCGGCGCCGTGTTCAGCATTATGGTTCTCGTAACCGGAGATGCCGCGGGCTTTCTTACGATTAACCCCCTTGGTACCGTCGTTACCGTGCTCTTGAAGGGAACTCTCGCGGGCCTGTGCTCGGGGCTTGTATACTCCTTGATTGAGAAGAAAAACAGATACGTCGCTATCTTCGCGGCGGCGCTCACCGCACCTATTGTGAACAGCGCGGTGTTCGTTCTCGGCTGCTACCTCTTCTTCTTCGATTTCGTTGCGGGCCTTGCCGGCGGCACGAATATTTTCCCCTATATCATCACGTTTTTCGTTGGAATTAATATTCTTATCGAGGTGCTCGTGAACATCGTTCTCGTGCCCACGGTATACAGAATAGTAAACATCAAGAAGGCATAAATTTAAAAAGCCGTTGCGACCCCTCGTTGCAACGGCTTTTGTGACGGAGACGGATATGGAAATTCTTTATCTTGACAAGGATACAGTCGTAATAAATAAGCCCTTCGGTATGCCCTCGCAGTCCGACCCCACTGGCTCGCTCGATGCGCTCCGTGCCACCGCGCTCGAGCTTCGGGAGAGAGGAGAGCGTGATGCGCTCTGGCTCGTGCACCGCCTTGACAGAGTTACGGGCGGCGTGCTCGCCCTTGCAAGAAGCTCTCGGGCGGCGGGCGAGCTCTCGCGCATTTTCGCCGAGAGGGAGGCGAGGAAGGAATATCTTGCCGTCGTCGCGGGAAACGCCCCCGGCGGCGCGCTTCACGGATATATCTACAAGAATGCCGCCGAGGGGAAGGCCTATATTACCGACCGCGAGCGGCGCGGCGTTAAGGAGGCGTATCTCGAATACACCCCGATAGCCTGTACCGAGAGCGAGAACGGACCCCTTACGCTCGTCAGGGTAAATCTTACGACGGGCAGATTTCATCAGATAAGGGCACAACTTGCCAAGGAGGGCTACCCGATAGTAGGTGACAAGAAGTACGGCAGCCGTATTCAGTCGCCCACCGTCGCGCTCTTCGCCTCGGGGATTTTTGCCCGCCCCTTCGGGCGCACTCTCTCGGTCTCGGCACTGCCGCCGGCCGACGGATACCCCTTCAGTCTATTTAAAAACGAGCTTTACGGAGAGGGAAAATGACAGAGAAGCTGTATTATAAGGACGCCTATATAAAGGATTTTACCGCCACGGTCACCGAGTGCACAGAGGAGCGGGGTGCTTATCTTATCGCGCTTGACAGAACCGCCTTCTTTCCTAACGAGGCGGGACAGAGCGCCGACGGCGGCACTCTTTCGGGGGTGCGGGTTCTTGATGCCTTCGAGCGAGGTGGGATTATATATCACAAGACCGAGGCACCGCTTGGTGTTGGCACCGCCGTCAAAGGAGAAATAGATTTTCCCGAGCGCTTTCGTAAAATGCAGAGCCATACCGCCGAGCACCTACTATCGGGAATAATACATACCCGCCACGGCTTTGATAACGTCGGCTTTCATCTTGGCGAGGATATGGTTACCTTCGATGCGAGCGGTAAGCTCGAGCGAGAGGATATAGCAGAGATTGAGCGCCTCGCAAATCTTGCAATTTATGAAAACAGGCGTGTCAGCGCCTATTTTCCCACTGCCTCGGAGCTTGAAAATATGGAATACCGCTCGAAGCTTGAGCTCCGTCAGGACGTGAGAATAGTCAGCATTGACGGCTACGACGACTGCGCCTGCTGTGCTCCGCACGTCGGCACTCTCGGGGAGATTGGAATTATAAAGATTTTGAGCTTTGAGATGCACAGAGGCGGAACGCGTATATATATGCTCGCGGGGAGCGACGCCTACTCGGATACGGTAAAAAAGTACGAGGCGCTCCGTAAAATATCGGGTATGCTCTCGGCGCCCCCCGAGAAAACACCCGAGGCGCTATCGGTATTTCTTGCAGAGCTTGAAAACGAAAGATATAAAAATCGCGCTCTCGAGGAGCGCTACGTCGGGCTTATTACCGCCACCGTGCCCGAGGAGGGAAATGCGGTGCTTTATCACCCCGAGCTTTCCCCCGAGGGGCTCCGCGCTCTTGCCGACAGTGTGGCCACGCGCATTTCGGGGATTGCCGTCGCACTCGGCGGCGAGGAGAATAATTACAAATACGTAATTGCCTCGCGCGGCGCCGACCTCGGTAAGGCGGCAAAGGAGATAAACTCGGCACTTGAGGGCCGCGGCGGCGGCAGAGGCGAGATGATACAGGGCAGCTTCTACACGAGCCTTGATAGGATAAAGAAATACTTCAAATAAAAAAAGGTCGGGAGGAATACTCCCGACCGAGTCGTTAATTTTTGAATGAAAGAAGCAGAGATGCCTTCGTGGGCTTAAACGCGGTGAGCTTAATACCCGCGGCGTTAAGCATACGCTTCGAGCGCTCGACCGACGGCGTTCCGTCGTACTTATTCGAGAGGTAGATTACCTCGGTTACTCCCGCCTGAATTATCGCCTTCGCGCACTCGTGGCAGGGGAAGAGAGCGACGTAAATGCGCGAGCCCGCGAGCGACTGTCCGCGCGCGTTGAGCACGGCGTTAAGCTCGGCGTGAACCACGAAGGGATATTTCGTCTCGCCGCGGCTCTCGTCGCGGCCCCAGGGGAATTCATCGTCGGAGCACCCGCGAGGGAAGCCGTTATATCCCGTAGAGAGAATGGTATTACTGCTGTCGACAATGCAAGCGCCGACCTGCGTGCTCGGGTCCTTCGAGCGCTGTGCGGCGAGAAGCGCCACACCCATAAAGTATTCGTCCCAGCTTATGTAATCGGTCCTTTTTTCAGACATAACAAGCTCCTTAAATTTAATACACAAACATTCTACCATAAAAAGGCACTGTTGTCAACACATTTCGAAGGGAGAGGAAAAATGGCGTTTTCATATGATAACTGCACCCTGTGCGAGCGCCGCTGCGGAGCTAATCGCACGGTCGGCGAATACGGCATTTGCCGCTCGGGGAACCTGCCCTACATAGCACGCGCCGCTCTCCACGCTTGGGAGGAGCCCTCGATTTCGGGAGAGCGCGGCTCGGGCACAATCTTCTTCTCGGGCTGCTCGCTCGGCTGTGTGTTCTGTCAGAACTCGGATATTTCCCGCACCGAGGTCGGCACGCCAAAGGATGCCTCGGGGCTCGCCGTATTAATGGAGAGGCTCGCGGGTGAGGGAGCACACAATATTAATTTTGTGACACCGACACACCACGCCCCGACTATTGCCGAGGCGGTGCGCATCTTCCGCTCTCGGGGCTATACGCTCCCGATAGTCTACAACACCTCGTCCTACGACACACCCGATACGCTTCATGCCCTTTCGGGCCTTGTCGATATATACCTTTCGGACTTTAAATATTTCAGGAGAAAAAGTGCGGCAGAGCTTGCACACGCGCCCGACTATCCTGAGGCCGCGACGGCGGCAATCGAGGAGATGGTGAGGCAGAGGCCAATTCCCACCTTCTCGGACGGCCTTATGACGGGCGGGGTTATCATTCGTATTCTGCTTCTGCCGGGGCATCTTGCCGAGGCGAGGCTCTCGCTCTCGCACCTATACTCCCGCTTTGGCGACAGGGTGTATTTCAGCCTTATGAGTCAGTATACCCCGATGCCGAATATGACCCCGCCGCTCGACCGCCGTGTAACGAGAGCCGAATACCGCGCGCTCGTCTCCCACGCCGAGAGGCTCGGCATCGTGAACGCATATATCCAGGAGCACGAGAGTGCCTCGGCGGAGTATATACCACCGTTCCCGACAAAAAAGAGTTGAGCTTTTGCTCAACTCTTTTTTGCCTTCTTATCACGCTCTCTATAGAACTTGGAGCGTTTCTTTTTGATATAGGTCGTTCCTATCGCGAGGGCGAGCACCGCGGCAACGATAAGGCCCGCGGTGACGTGCACCCACAGCTCCGTCGAGTCGGCAATCTTCAGGTTCTCCCAAAGAGTGTTGACACGCGACTGAATGTCGGGCGTGAAGTTGTGATAGCAGGACGCATCCTTGCCGTAAATTGCATTGTAGCTCGCGTTTACCTCGTCGGGCGAGTATCCGTAGAGAAGGTCAATGGCAAATTCGCCCATATACTCACGGTACTCCTCGTTCTCGTACACGAGAGTATTGGGAGAGGCGTAGCCGATATACTCGGCGTTTGCGATAGCCGCCTCCTCCGAGAGCATAAAGTTCATATACTCCTTTGCAATATCGGGGTTCTTCGAGCTCTTCGGAATACACATAGCGTCAACGAAGTAGTTAACGCCCTCTTTTGGATAGTAGAAGGCGAGGTTCTCCTCTTGGTCCGCCATGGTGATAAAGTCGCCGACGTAGTAGGGAGCAATCGCCGCGGACTCCGAGGTCATCTTGTTAAACACCTCGTCGTTTACGTAGCCCTGAACGAGGGGCTTCTGAAGTAAGAGCTTATCATACGCCGCGGCCCAGTCGTCTCTGTCGTTGGAATTTACGTCAAGACCGAGAAGATACATAGCCGTCGCGAAGGCATCGCGCGGATTGTTGAACTGAAGTATCTTGCCCGCGTACTTATCGTTCCACATGAGGTCCCAGCTGCCGATATCCGCCTCGTCAACCATCGCGGTATTATAGATAATTCCCATCATACCGTAGGTGTAGGGGACGGTATACTGCGCCGTTGGGTCGTAGTAAGGCGAGCTTCTGAAGGCCTCGTCGATATATACGTAGTTCGGTATATCCGCCGCGACGTCGAAGGCGAGGAGCATATCCTCGGCAATCATTTTCTCAATCATATAGTCCGAGGGAACGACTATGTCGTAGACGACGGCACTGTTCTTGAGCTTCGAGTACATCTCCTCGTTGTTGGCGAAGGTGGTGTAGTTTACCTCGACGGTAATACCGCCGTATTTCTCGGACAGATGCGTGTTGAAGTATTCCTCGAAGGCGGCGTTGGTATCGAGCGAGCCCTCGAAGCCGTCGGAGATATATTCTCCCCAGTTGTAAACGTTGAGAGTAACCACGTCACCGCGCTCACGCCTCGGTGCCTGTGCATCGGGCGCCTCGGGACTGCCGCCCGAGCAGGAGAGAAGAAGAAAAATCGGAAGGAGAGTGAAAAGAAGCGCAATTATTTTTTTCATTTTACCGCACCTCTTTTCCTTTTGTTCTCGTCGGCACGCTTACCGCTTCTTATATTGGAGATGATGAGAAGGATAAACACCGATACAATAATTATCGTGGAAAGAGCGTACATATCGGGCGTAACCTTCTTCTTCGTCATAGAATAAATCAGAAGGGGAAGGGTCTGGAAGTTCGTCGGTCCTACGAAGTAGGAGATGACGAAGTCGTCAAGAGAGAGGGTGAAGGCCATTACCATACCCGAGATAACGCCGGGCATAATGTTAGGCAGCTTCACGCGGAAGAAGGCCGATACGGGAGTACAGCCGAGGTCGAGCGCCGCCTCGGAGAGCGAGTCTCCGAGCTCGTTAATTCTCGGGAGAACCGAGAGGATAACGTAAGGCAGACAGAAGGTCGTGTGCGCTATAAGCATAGCGGCAAAGCCGATTTCGTTGTAATCCGAGATTTTGAAAATACCCATAACCGCCGCGAAGAAGAGCATCATCGACATACCCGTAACTATATCGGGGTTCATCATGGGAATATTCGTTACCGAGGTGATAGCGCCCTTTATAAAGCGGCTTCTCATTTTGTAAATACCCTCTGCCGCCGCGGTGCCTATGACCGTGGAGAGCAGTGCGGAGAGAACCGCGAGGAGCAGGGTGTTGCGAAGCGCCGTAAAGGTCTCGGGGGAGTTAAAGAGCTCGATATACCACCTGAGGCTGAAGCCTGCAAACTCCGCCGTGCTGTTCTCCACGTTGAAGGAGAAAAGAATAAGCGTGAAAATCGGTATATAAAGCACTGAAAAAATGAGGCAGAGATAAATTCTCGAGGCGTATTTCATACGATAATACCCCCCTCGTCTCCCTCGGAGAAGCGGTTCATAACCGTAATGGATATCAGTATAAGAACCATCATAACGAGAGAAATTGCCGCACCTACGTTGAGAGCACCCGTAACGAACTGCCTCTCTATCGTATCACCGATGAGCTCAAAGGTGCCGCCGCCGAGCTTCTGCGAAATGTAGAAGGTAGAAATCGAGGGCACGAGAACCATCGTAACGCCGGAGATAATTCCCGACATCGAAAGAGGGAATATAACCTTAAGCATAGTTTTCACGGGGCTACAGCCGAGGTCGCTCGCCGCCTCCCACATATGCTTGTCTATCTTGGAGACACAGGTGTATATCGGGAGCACCATATAAGGCAGGAAGTCGTAAACCATACCGAAGATAACGGCACCCTTAGTGCCTACGATATGGAACGAGGTGTTGAGAAGCGTATTGAGAAATCCGCCGTCGTCAAGTATTGCCATAATGGAGTAGGTTCTGATAAGCAGGTTTGTCCACATGGGGAGCATAAGAAGCATTATGAAAATCTTCTGTGCTCTGGGACTCGATTTTGCGATAATGTAGGCCAGAGGATAGCCGATAACGAGGCATACCGCGGTCGCTATGACCGAGAGCTCGAGAGAGAGCCAGAAAATCGGTACGTAATCGGTAAGAGCGGCTATATTGGCTAAAGAAAAGTTACCCTCGGCATCGGTGAACGCATACACGCCGACAATTATGAGCGGGAGGACGATAAAGAGCACTGCCCAGAAGATATGGGGCGCCGCCGCAATCGACCTCATAAGTGACTTTTTCTTCATTTTTATCTGTTAGGGGAGAACACTCCCACTCCTTTTTCAAAAAAATTAAAATTCCTCAGCGGCGTCGGCATCCGAGAGCTGGTCGAGCTCGTCCGAGAAGGAGGAGTAGTCGCCGAACTTACCTGAGTATTTGGATTTTTTCATAACGTGGATAGCATCGGGCTCGATGTAAAGACCGATAGTAGCCTCGGGAGCGACGTAATCGGTGGACTGTATCATCCACTTGAAGCCGCCGATATCTACTATAATCTCGTAATGCACGCCCTTGAAGGTGACGGCGGTAACCTGACCCGTGAGCATTCCCGCCTCGGGTTTAACGACGTCGACGTCCTCGGGACGTATAACGACGTCTACGGGCTCGCCGCGGCCGAAGCCCTCGTCGAGGCAGTCGAAGGTATGGCCCTCGAGGCGCACCTTACGGTCCTCGAGCATCACGCCGTCGATAATGTTACTCTCGCCGATGAAGTCGGCGACAAAGGCGTTCTTAGGCTCGTTATATATATCCGTCGGGGTTCCTATCTGCTGAATCTCGCCGTCGGCCATAACGACTATCGTGTCCGACATCGAGAGCGCCTCCTCCTGGTCGTGGGTGACGTAGATGAAGGTAATGCCGATAGCCTTCTGTATGCTCTTAAGCTCGTTCTGCATATCCTTACGCAGCTTGAGGTCGAGAGCGCCGAGCGGCTCGTCGAGCAGAAGCACGCGCGGGTGGGATATGAGAGCGCGCGCGATAGCGACACGCTGCTGCTGACCGCCCGAGAGGGTGCTTACGCTCTTATTTTCAAAGCCCGAGAGGGCAACCATCTTAAGCATCTCGGTAACCCGCTCACGTATCTCTGCCTCGGGGGTCTTCTTGAGGCGGAGAGGGAAGGCGATATTCTCATAAACGTTGAGGTGTGGGAAGAGCGCGTATTTCTGGAACACCGTATTTATCGGCCTCTTATATGCGGGGACGTCGCTTATCTCGGCACCGTCAAAATAGAGCTGACCCTCGTCAGCCGTTTCAAAGCCGCCGATAATACGAAGCGTTGTCGTCTTTCCGCAGCCCGAGGGGCCGAGCAGGGTGATGAACTCCTTATCGCGTATATAGAGATTAATTCCTTCGAGAACCTTTTCTCCGTCGTAGGACTTTGAAATTCCCTTTAACTCAATGAGCTTTGACATTTTAAAATCCTAATCCTTTCCGCCTATGGTATTTGTTATAGCTTGTAAAAATGTGTCGTATATAACAATACGCATTATAACAAAAAGAATAGCAATTTGCAATAGTTTTTAATAAAATTTTCATAAAAAATATTCAGAATTATAGAGAGTTAACCAGAATTAACCTAAATTAACCGTGAAAAAACGCGCCAAAAACGTAAAAATACTCTTAAATGCTCCGAAAATCTCGTGAAATCTCCGAAAATCTCAAAAAACGCTTGATTTAATAGAGGAGGACAGCTTTGAAATCATCGAGGAGAAGAAAATACCGAAAATCCAATATCCCCACCCGAGCCGCCCGATGAGGTAGAGAGAAAAAAACGTAAAAAGCACGGAGACCGCAAAGGAGAGGCGGGGAAGCGCACGAAGCCCCCATTCGATACCCTTCGCCTCGGATAGCGCAAAAAGCACTCCGTAGCCGTCGTAGCCCTCTGCGGGGAGAAGGTTAGATAGAGCGGTGGCAATATTCAGCGCCGAGAAAAGCGTGATATAATCCCTCGGCAGCGGGATAAGAGGCGCGACGAGCGCCGCGAGGAGATTTGCAAGAGGACCGCCGAGGAGCACGAGAATACGGGCACGGTAGGACGGACAGCCGCCGAGGCGGATTTTCATGCCGAAGAGAACTCCGTGAGGCAGGCGGGCGACGAGCCCGAGGCGCATCGCAACGAGAATGTGACCGAGCTCGTGAATTACGGCCGCGATGATTGTGAGCACGGCGAGGCTCGGAGACTCGAAGCCGAATATTACGAGCCCCCAAAAGAGAAAGGGCAGAAGCCGACTCAAAAGGCGTAATATCCACGCGCGACGTTTAGCTCTCATACGGCCACCCCCTTTTTTAGTTAATATATAATCTCCCGAGGGGCTCAATATTACAAAAAGAAAAGGGCAGAGAAAATTAATTCTCTGCGCCTCTTCGCTGCCTTTTCAGTTTTATTTTCTTCGGTATGGTAACCGTGGTCGGCGAGGTTATATGACGAACACCGCCGCCCGCAACCTCGACTATGAGAGCGCCGCTCGCGGCATCTACGCCGAGCACCTTGCAGCTCTCGCGCCTCTGTCCCGACTCATATTTTATCCTCTTACCGCGAAGAATAAATTTGTTCTTATATATATCCATAAACTTCGCCGAGCTCTTTATCGTCGGGTAATAGCGGAAGAACTTTGACAGAACGTTCCTCGCTATAATCATCGAGATTGAGGTGTTCTCGCTCTCAAATACCTTCTTAATCATATCGGTAAGCCGAGGCGGGAAATCCTCGCCGTTAAGCCTGACGGCAAAGGTGATGATGATATACTCGTAGGTGGTGAAGCTGTCAAGCTTACCCTCGGTCACGGCAGAGCCTATCTTCTCACCCTCGCAGTAGAGGTCGCTGACCCAGCCGAGCCCGAGCCTCGCCTCTGTGTGCTCCTCGAGCGCGGATATCAGTGACACCGCGGTCATAGCGCCGAGCGTCGCCGCCTGGGAGGGGAAGAATGAGGGGCGGAGAATTAAGGAGAGAAACATTCCGTCCTCGGTGCCCTCCTCGCCCGCCTTAGCACCCGTGAGGGGGGACTTATTCTGTCTCGAGGCGAAAACCGCGTATCTGTCGGGATACCCCGCGCGTGCGTACTCTCTCGCGAGCGCCACGGTGGAGGGGAGCTCGTCGTATAACTCGAGCTTGACGATGTTACCGTCCGACTCTCTTATTGAAACTATTTTCTTGTCCACCGGGTGCACCCCCTTTCAAATACCTTCGGTCGAGATATAAAGGTTATTTTACAGGTTGATTATATAATATTTTTGTGCCTTTGTCAAGTTTAAAGTCGACGTCCGTGCCCCCATAGTCGGCATTTTTGACAAAAATGAAATATTTTTGAAGAAAATTTGCAAAATCACTTGAAAAATAATTCATAATATACTATAATAGAAAGGAATTTGCGACTAAAAATGCAAGAACGCTGTATTTCGACTTGCAAAATACTAAAGAAAATGACAGCTTGAAAGGCAAAAAAACAAAATGGAACGTTATGCAGAAAAAAGCACTGAGGAGCTTCGCCTGATTTACGGGTCGCTCCTTTCGGAATTTGAAAAATATAAATCGCTCGGTCTTTCGCTCGACCTCTCGCGCGGTAAGCCGAACTCCTCGCAGCTTGATATAAGCGAGGGGCTTCTATCGGTTGACGTCAGCGGTAAGGGCGCATACAGTGCCGCGGGCCTTGACTGCCGTAACTATGGCGTAGTAGACGGCCTGCCCGAGGCGAAGCGCTTCTTCGGTGAGGTTTACGGAATTCCCGAGGAGAAGATTATCGTCGGCGGTAACTCCTCACTTCAGCTAATGTACGATACTCTCGCCCGCGCTATGCTATTCGGCGTGCCGGGCTCTGTGCGCCCCTGGTGTCGGGAGAGCGGACTTAAATGGATTTGCGTCGTTCCCGGCTACGACAGACACTTCCGCGTTACCGAGAGCCTCGGCTTCGAGCTCGTGTCGGTCAATATGACGCCCGACGGCCCCGATATGGATGCCGTTGAGGAGCTCGTACGCGACCCGAGTGTGAAGGGTATCTGGTGCGTGCCGAAGTATTCCAACCCCACGGGCAACACCTACTCCGACGAGGTTGTGCGCCGCCTTGCGAGTATGAGGTGCGCCGCGCCGGACTTCAGAATTATGTGGGATAACGCCTACGCCGTTCACAGCCTTGAGGGTGAGGGCGACAGGCTTCTCGATATATTTGCCGAGGCCGAGAGGTGCGGTAACGGCGACAGAGTGCTTTATTTCGCCTCTACCTCGAAGGTAACCTTCCCGGGCGGCGGCGTTGCTATTATGGCTATGAGTGAGGAGAATCGCCGCTGGGCGCTTAAGCACATTGGAACGCAGACGATAGGCTTTGATAAGCTTAATCAGCTCCGTCACCTTAAATTCTTCGGCACGGCGGAAAATCTTATGGCGCATATGTCGCGCCTCGGCAGTGCAATTAAGGCGAAGTTCGACATCGTCGCCGAGTGCCTCTCGGTGCTCTCGGGGCTCGGGATTGCCGAGTGGACTAATCCCCGCGGCGGATACTTCGTATCTCTTGACGTTATGCCGGGCACGGCTCGCCGCGTCTTTGCGCTTATGCGTGAGGCGGGCGTTACACTGACCGCGGTCGGTGCGACCTACCCCTACGGCATAGACCCCGAGGATAAGAACCTCAGGCTCGCGCCCACCTATCCGACGAACGAGGAGCTTCGCACGGCTACCGAGATTTTGACGGTTGCTGTGAGAATGGCGGCAATTGAAAAGCTGCTCGCATAATAAAAATGACGGTGAATTTTCACCGTCATTTTTGTTACAGCGCACGTAAATTTTAAGACAGGCAAAAGCATTGACAAAATATCAAAAAGGTGGTAAAATTAATCTATCGAAGCCTGTGAGGTGAGAAAATGGAGAGAGAAGCGGCAAGGACGAGAATTGAATATCTTCGCCGAGAGATTGAGTATAACTCTCGGCTTTATTACGAGAACGATGCGCCAAAGATTTCGGACTACGAGTATGACGCTATGTTCCGCGAGCTTACCGAGCTTGAGGCGGCATATCCCGAGCTTGACAGCCCGACCTCGCCGACGAAGCGTGTCGGCGGCCGTGCGCTCGATAAATTCGAGAAGTTCTCGCACAGTGTCAGAATGGGAAGCCTTACCGACGTTTTCTCCGCTGACGAGCTTCACGCCTTTACCGACAGAATGGAGGAGGCCCTCGGGGCCGATACCGAGTATTCGGTGGAGCCGAAGATTGACGGTCTGTCGGTTTCTCTTATATACGAGAACGGCGTATTCGTGCGCGGTGCTACCCGCGGCGACGGCCTTGTCGGTGAGGACGTGACCGAGAACCTTAAGACGGTGAAGACTATTCCTCTTACCTTAAAAGAGCCCTTGCCTTATCTTTGCGTTCGCGGTGAGGTGTATATGCCGAAATCGGTGTTTAACGCGCTTAACGAGGCGAGAGAGGCGGCGGGCGAGGCGCTTTTTGCCAACCCGAGAAACGCCGCGGCGGGCTCGCTCCGTCAGCTCGACCCGAGGATTGCCGCCTCGCGCAGGCTTGCTATTTTCGTATTCAATCTTCAGGAGGGCTCGCTTTACAGTGACGGAAGAGAGCCTGAGACGCATATAGAGACCCTGACGAGACTTTCCGAGCTCGGCTTTACCGTGCTCCCCGAGGTTAAGAGGGCGTGCGGCTTTGCTTCGGTATGGGAGCACGTGGAGCACCTCGGCAATATGCGCCCCGAGCTGTCCTTTGATATGGACGGCGCGGTTATAAAGGTGGATAGCCTCGCGGGAAGAAAGAGGGTAGGAGAGGGAACGAGCACGCCTAAGTGGGCGGTAGCCTTCAAGTATCCCCCCGAGGAGAAGAAGACCAAGCTAATCTCGGTTGATATTCAGGTCGGCCGCACGGGTGTACTCACCCCTACGGCAAATCTTGCGCCCGTGCGCCTTGCGGGCACCACGGTATCGAGAGCCACGCTCCACAACCTCAACTTTATACTTGAAAGAGATATAAGAATAGGCGACACGGTAATAGTTCGTAAGGCGGGCGAGATTATACCCGAGATTCTTGCGAGCGTTCCCGCGGAGCGCGACGGCAGCGAGAGCGTATTCGTTATGCCCACGCACTGTCCGTCCTGCGGCCGTCCCGTGGTCCGCGACGAGTGCGGCGAGGGCGCGGCAATCAGGTGTGTATACCCCGGCTGCCCCGCGCAGAATGCACGCGGAATAGTTCACTTCGCCTCTAAGGGCGCTATGAATATAGACGGCCTCGGGCCGCAGGTGGTTGAGCTTCTTCTCGCCGCGGGTAAGATTCGGGATGCCGCCGACCTTTACACGCTTCGTGCAGAGGATATCTCGGGGCTTGAGCGTATGGGAGAGAAGAGTGCCGAGAACCTTATCGGGGCAATCGACGCCTCGCGCAGCCGCGGGCTTGAGAGACTTCTCTTCGCTCTTGGCGTAAGGCAGGTAGGTGAGGTCGCGGCAGAGAATATCGCCGCGAAAATGCAGACCCTTGACGCCTGCTTCTCGGCAACCGTCGAGGACTTCCTCGCTATCGAGGATATAGGCGAGATAACCGCTACCGCGCTCGTTGAGTTCTTTGCCGACGAGGGCACGCGCGAGCTCTGTCAGAGGCTTACCGAGAACGGTGTCCTTACCGAGGCTGTCGCACAGAAGCCGTCGGACAGTCTCGCGGGTCTTACCTTCGTGCTTACGGGCACCCTTCCGACGCTTACCCGCGACGAGGCCTCGGCTATGATTAAGAGGTGCGGCGGTAAGGTATCGGGAAGCGTATCTAAGAAGACCTCCTTCGTCGTTGCGGGCGAGGAGGCGGGCTCGAAGCTTGCGCGGGCGAACGAGCTCGGTATTACCGTAATTGATGAAAACGGGCTTTTAAAAATGCTTGACAAATAAAAACCAAGAGGCAGTCCTATCGGACTGCCTCAAAATATTATCGGTATTTGCAAAAATCTCTATTTTTTTGTCGTCCATCGGGTGGGGAAATGACAGATAATGGCACCTGAGAAAATAGGTCTCTCCCTCGACCCTCTCGCCGTATAGGAAGTCGGCGTAGAGCGGCGAGCCGATATACGCCATATGAACTCGGAGCTGATGTGTTCTGCCTGTTATAGGCTTAAGCTCGGCGAGAGCTCCCCCGTCCCACACCTTTAAAATTTTGTACTCGGTTACCGCCTCGCGCCCGCCCGGGGTTACTATTCTCTTTATATTATCGGGGCACTTGCGGGCTATCGGTGCATCGATTATCCCCGACAAATCCCGCGGCGCACGCTCAAGGCGGGCGAGGTACCTCTTCTCGAATTCTCCGCGTGCGAGGGCACGCGAGAGCCTCGCCGAGGCGTGCTGATTTTTGGCTATAAGCACGATGCCCGAGGTGTCTCTGTCGAGTCGGTTTACGGCGCGGAAGACGAAGGGCGAGCCGATATAGGCCGCCACCGCGTTAGCGAGGGTAGGGAGATGATTTCCGCGCGAGGGGTGCGTCGGCATATTAACGGGTTTATCCACTGCTAATATCCACTCGTCCTCAAAGAGTACCGTGAGCGGAATATCCATAGGCACGACGTTCTCGCTCTCGCGCTCGGGCTCTGAAATTACTATCTCGTCGCCGAGGGCGACCTCGCGCCGCACGGTAACCGTCTCGCCGCCGACCGTGATGCCACCGTATTTTACCCGCTTGATAAGCGAGACGGAGAGATGCATATTGCGCCTCAGATAGTCACCGAGCTTCATTTTTCCGTCTATACCCGACACAGTATGTCTGATTATCTCGCGCATGCTCCGCCTCCTGTTTTTTAAGAATATTATAAGACAGCGGCGAGGCTTTGTCAAGCAAGAGCCGAGTTTTTTTAGCCTAAGTGTTGATTTTCCCACGGCTTTGATGTATAATTATAAAAAAGACAGGGAGTGTGCCTAAAAATGAAGCTTGGAATGCCGACACTCGTCGAGTGCCGAGATATATATGAATGTGTCGCTGTTGCACAGCGGAATAGGCTCGATTTCGTTGAAATCAATATGAGCTTTCCTCAATATCAGCCCTCTTCTCTCGACGTTGCCGCTCTTCGCGAGCTAAAGGAGAGAAGCGGCGTATTCTATACCGTTCACGCCGACGAGGGGCTTAATCCCTTTGACTTTAATCCCCGCGTCTCGGAGTGCTATTTTGAGGTTATGAGGGACACTGTTCGCTTCGCGCTCGCGCTCGATATACCGATTATAAATATGCATCTTCTTCGCGGCATTTACGTAACTCTGCCGGACAGAGTAGTGCTTCTTAACGATATTTATTCCGACGAATATCTCTCGGCGGTGCGCCGATTTATCGATATGTGCGAGTCGGAGATTGGCTCGTCGGCGCTTAAGATTTGCATTGAGAACGTCGATACCAACCCCTTTACCGAGGCACAGCTTCTGGCGCTCGATATGCTTATGGCGAGCCCCGTCTTTGCCCTTACGCTTGATACGGGGCATATGGAGTGCCTCGGTCAGCGCGATATGCCCGTCTTCCAAAAATATCCCGATAGGCTTCTTCATATGCACCTGCACGACAGCGACGGTAAGCACGCGCATCTCGCCCTCGGCGACGGACGTATTGACCCGAGTGAGAAAATGCGACTGCTTCGCGGTGAGACCTGTCTTATCGAGGTAAAAACAATTTCAGGACTTGAAAAAAGTATGGAGTATCTTAGAAAATGACGAATAAGGAAAGATTTTTGGAAATTTACGAAAGATGCATCAAGAGAGAGGGCGCGGACAGGCTTCTCGAATATCTCTTGAACGGCTCGGATTTCTTCGAGGCGCCCGCAAGCGCGCGCTTCCACTCCTCCTTTGCGGGGGGACTCGTGGAGCACTCGCTTAACGTCTACGACTGCCTCGTCGGCTATCTTAACTCGCCGAACGCCAAGAGGTTTGGCTTCGAATATTCCGAGGAGAGCATTGCTATCGTTGCACTGCTTCACGATTTGTGCAAAGTCGGAGTATACAAGAAGGGCTTCAGGAACGTGAAGGACGATAAGGGCGTATGGCAGAGGGTAGACACCTACGAATACGACGACAAGCTCCCCTACGGACACGGCGAGAAGAGCGTATATATCATCTCGGGCTATATGAAGCTGACGCGCGAGGAGGCCTTCGCAATCCGCTATCATATGGGCTATTCCTCGGAGCGCGAGGACCCGCGCAACGTCTCCGCCGCGTTCGAGATGTTCCCGCTTGCCTTTGCGCTTTCCACGGCGGACAGCGAGGCGACCTACTATATAGAGGGAAAGAAATAAAAACAAATTAAAAATTAACGGTGAGAGGATGAAAGCCTCTCACCGTTTTTTGGTTGTGCCTAAAAACGACAGCTCGCGGCAAAGAGATTTCGAGCAGAAATCGCCGTTCTTCGTTCCGAAGGTGTACAAAGGTACTCCGAGAGGACGAAAACGGCGATAGAACAGAAAACAAAAGGAAGAAAATCACAAGATTTTCAACCCTAACCTTGCCTACGAGATATGATAAAAGTAAAGGAAGAGACTACAAAGTGTAATCTCTCCCTTTTTCTGTTCGGTTATGCCGAAATGTCGAAGCCGCGTTTATTAGACGTTGTACTTCTTGCGTGCCACATAGCTTGTGTGCAGTGCGTGATGCGCCGCATGACAGCCGTAGCCACCCTTGAAGTAATTGTCGTAAACCTCCTTGATAATGGGGTTCTCGTGAGATTTACGCATAGTCATAGCCTCGTCCTGGTCGTAGAGAGCCTTAGCACGAACACTCTTAAGGTCAACGGTGTCGCGTACGTACTGGGGCTGGATAGGCTGACCGCCGCCGTTTACGCAGCCGCCGGGGCAGCCCATAATCTCAACGAAGGTCCAGTCTGCCTCGCCCGAGGCAATCTTATCCATAACGAGCTTCGCGTTTGCAGCACCCGAAGCAACGGCAACCTTGATGTCCATACCTGCAATGTTGTAGGTAGCCTCCTTAAGTCCCTCGGTACCGCGTACCTCGTGGAACTCGAGGTCCTTGTTGTCCTTGCCGGTAAGAACGTCGTTAGCGGTACGGAGAGCGGCCTCCATAACGCCGCCGGTAGCGCCGAAGATAACTGCGGCACCGGTATCAATGCCGAGAGGATTGTCAAACTCCTCGTCGGGAAGGGCGGTGAACTTAATGCCCGCTCTGTCAATCATTCTTGCAAGCTCACGGGTGGTGAGTGCGATATCAACGTCAGCGATACCCTCGCCTGCGGCACACATATCGTCTCTTCCTACCTCGAACTTCTTCGCGGTACAGGGCATAATAGAAACGACTACGATGTCCTTCGGGTCAATGCCCATCTTATCAGCCCAATAGGTCTTGATAAGGGCACCGCCCATCTGCTGAGGCGACTTGCAGGAGGAGAGGTGGTTAATCATATCGGGGTAGTAGTACTCGCAGAACTTAACCCATCCGGGCGAGCAGGAGGTAATCATGGGGAGAGTGCCTCCGTTCTTCACACGCTCGAGAAGCTCGGTAGCCTCCTCAACGATGGTGAAGTCAGCCGCGGTGTTGGTATCAAATACCTTCTCGAAGCCGAGGCGGCGAAGAGCCGCAACCATCTTGCCCTCAACGTTGGTGCCGATAGGCATACCGAAGCACTCGCCGAGAGTTGCTCTGATAGAGGGAGCGGTCTGTACAACCACGTGCTTCGTGCTGTCGGAAAGAGCGGCCCAAGCCTTATCGGTGTCGTCGTGCTCAACGAGAGCGCCGGTGGGACATACGGCGGTGCACTGTCCGCAGGAGATACAGGGAGTAGAGCCGAGGTCCATATCAAAGGGCTGACCGATGCAGGTGTCGATACCGCGGTTGTTAGCACCGATGACAGAAACGTACTGCTCGTTACATACTGCTACGCAACGGCGGCAGAGAATACACTTGTTGTTATCACGAACAAGGTGAGCGGTCGAGTAGTCAAGCTCGTAGGTGGGCTTGAAGCCTTCGAAGGCAGCCGAGTCTACGCCGTACTCAAGGCAGAGCTTCTGAAGCTCGCAGTTGGTCGAACGAACGCAGGAAAGGCAGTTCTTGTCGTGAGTGGAGAGGATAAGCTCGAGAGTGGTCTTGCGAGCAGCTCTTACCTTGGCGGTGTTGGTCTGAATCTCCATACCCTCGGTAACGGGGTAAACGCAGGCGGTAACGAGTCCGCGAGCGCCGGTAGCCTCAACAACGCAGATACGGCAGGCACCGATCTCGTTCTTCTCCTTCATAAAGCAGAGAGTAGGGATTTCAACACCCGCGGCACGAGCTGCCTCGAGAATGGTTGCACCCTTGGGTACGCTTACTGCAATACCGTTTACTTTTACATTTAACATTTCCATATTATCAGCGCACTCCTTTAATTACTTCTTGGAAATAGCACCGAACTTACAGCCGGCAAGGCAAGCACCGCACTTGATACATTTTGCGGTATCAATGGTGTAAGATGCAAGCTTGTGTCCGGGAGCGATATAGTCGGTCTTGGTGATAGCATCAACAGGGCAGTTCTTAGCGCACTTGCCGCAGCCGATACACTTGTCCTTATCGATAGAGAAGGAAAGAAGGTCCTTACATACGCCGGCGGGGCACTTCTTATCAACAACGTGTGCTATGTACTCGTCGCGGAAGAAGTTGAGAGTGGAGAGAACGGGGTTGGGAGCCGTCTGACCGAGACCGCAGAGCGAGTTCTGCTTAATGTAGTGGCAGAGCTCCTCGAGTTTGTCAATGTCCTCAAGCGTGCCCTTGCCCTTGGTAATCTTATCAAGGATTTCGAGAAGTCTTCTCGTACCTACACGGCAGGGAGTACACTTACCGCAGGACTCCTCAACGGTGAACTCAAGGAAGAACTTAGCCATATCAACCATACAGGTGTCCTCGTCCATGACGATAAGACCGCCCGAGCCCATCATACAGCCGATGGAAACGAGGTTATCGTAATCAACCTCGGTGTCGATAAGGCTTGCGGGGATACATCCGCCGGAGGGACCGCCGGTCTGTGCCGCCTTGAACTTCTTGCCGCCGGGGATACCGCCGCCGATTTCGTTGATAATCTCGTTAAGGGTAGTACCCATGGGGATCTCAACAAGACCGGTGTTCTTAATCTTTCCGCCGAGTGCGAATACCTTGGTGCCCTTGGATCTCTCGGTACCCATAGAGGTAAACCACTCTACGCCGCGAAGAATAATCTGGGGAATGTTAGCAAAGGTCTCAACGTTGTTCTCAACGGTGGGCTTATTGTAAAGGCCCTTAACAGCAGGGTAGGGCGGGCGGGGACGGGGCTCACCGCGGTTACCCTCGATAGAGGTCATAAGAGCGGTCTCCTCGCCGCAGACGAACGCACCTGCGCCAAGTCTGATTTCAAGGTCGAAGTCGAAGCCGGAGCCAAAGATGTTCTTACCGAGAAGGCCGTACTCGCGAGCCTGGTCGATAGCAATCTGAAGACGCTTAACGGCGATAGGATACTCAGCACGAACGTAAACGAAGCCCTGAGTAGCACCGATTGCGTAGCCGCAAATCGCCATAGCCTCGATAAGGCAGTGGGGGTCACCCTCGAGAATGGAACGGTCCATGAACGCTCCGGGGTCGCCCTCGTCGGCGTTACATACGACGTACTTCTGGTCAGCCTTGTTGGGAGCGGTGAGCGCCCACTTACGACCGGTGGGGAAGCCTCCGCCTCCTCTTCCGCGAAGACCGGAGTCGCTGACAACCTTGATAACCTCCTCGGGGGTCATCTCGGTGAGAACCTTACCGAGAGCGGCATAGCCGTCCATCGCGATATACTCGTCGATTTCCTCGGGGTTGATAACACCGCAGTTACGGAGAACTACGCGGTTCTGAGACTTGTAGAATACGGTCTCGCTAAGAGGAACGTTCTTCTTAGCGTCCTCGACGATTTCCTTAGCGCCGGTGTCGTTATAAACGAGGCGCTCGACTACTCTACCCTTGAGAAGATGCTCCTCAACGATTTCCTTGACGTCATCGGGCTCAACGCGGCTGTAGAAGGTTCCGTCGGGATAGATAATAACGACAGGACCGAGAGCGCAAAGACCGAAGCAGCCGGTCTGAACGAGCTTTACCTCTTCAGCAAGGCCGAACGCCTCGATGTTTTCGGTAAACGCCTTCTGTACTGCCTGGCTGTTAGATGAGGTACAGCCCGTACCGCCACAAACAAGAACATGTGCACGAATCATAACTTACCTCCGATTATTCCATGTTGGAAACGGTAAACTCGGTTACGACGTTACCGCCCTTAAGATGCTTTTCAACGACTGCCGCTACCTTCTCCGCAGTCATTTTTACGTAAGTGGTTTTCTCCTTGCCGGGCTCGTAGATTTCAACTACGGGCTCGTACTGGCAGATGCCGATGCAGCCGGTCTGGGAAACGGTTACCTTGTCGGTAAGTCCCTCAGCACTGATTGCCTCTACAAATGCGTTCAGCACGGGTCTTGCTCCCGCTGCAATGCCGCAGGTTGCCATACCAACTACTACGCGTACCTGGTTAGCACCCTCGCGCAGAATGACCTTGTCCTTCATTCTGTCTCTGATTGCCTGTAATTCAGCCAAAGATTTCATGTGATTTTCCTTTCCTGTGAATGCTTTTTATTTGATTTTTAATTCAAATCGAGTTATATTGCTCCGCGAGGCTCTCGCGTATCCACGTGAGCACCTCGGGGGTGGAGAGCGGAACGCCCTCGAGAACCGAGCGAAGCGTGCGAGTATCAAGGCTGACGCTGCCGCCGACCGTCTCGTGAGTAAAGAGAAAGTCGGTGTCGGGGTGACCTTGAATAAGGGTTGTGACGGTCGAGATTACGTCGCCGAGCGGCGTAAAATCGATATGGTCCTTGTTGTAGTGTGCGGTGACGCGTGTTCCGTGGGCATCGCCCTCGGCCCTCGCAACCCGAGAGTCTATTTTAACGTAGCCTCCCGTCTGCTCCGCACCAAGAATTAAGAACGGTATACCGAGACCCACCTCGCGCGTGGTTCTCGTGGTGTAAAAGGGGTTTGTAACCGCCCGTACGACCTCCTCGGGCATACCGCAGCCGTCGTCGTTAATGATTATTGTAAGAGTTTTTTCGGTTTCAAGAACCGATATTTCTGTCAGAGTGGCCCCCGCCTTAACGGAGTTCTCTGCAATATCAAGTATGTTCAGGGATAGTTCCTTCATTATCGCGCCTCAACAGAATAAACAGCTCCCGCCTGATTTCGTCAGGGGTAACGGCAGAAGCGGGTAATTCGAAAAAGTGCTCCTTATCTCTTATATCGGTAAGGTAGTGAGCGTCGGATGAAACGATAAAGCGTAGGTCGGTAAGACCGTAGCGCTCCGCGTACTCTCCTATGCGGGAGCCGTCGTGCAGCTCCGCCATAGTAAAGCCTATGGATTTCGGGAAGGTACCGAGCGTTGCGATAATTCCGTTCGACTCGCGGTCGATATGGGCAGGGTAGCACACACCGCCGAAGGAGCCGACAATCCGCCCCACGTCCTCAATGGATATTGCCGTTGCGAAGGAGAGCAAATCGGGGAGCTCGCCCGTGATTTCGTCTTCCTCATCCATTATAAGCTGTCTGCCGAATATCTCGGGTCTGTTCGCCACCCGCGTTCGGTAAGCATCGAGCTCGCCGTCGAAGCGTAGCGCATCCTCGAGATGCTCGAAAAGACAAACGACGTGTATATCCTCGGAGGTGGTAAGCTCCATTCCCGCAATCGCAGTGATACCGAATTTCTCAGCCGCCGCGAAAAAAGCAGGGCAGTTTTTCGCAGTGTTATGGTCGGTCAGGGCGAGAATATCAATTCCCGCGAGGCTCGCCATACCGAGAATATTGTTCGGTGTGTTGTCATCGTCGGCGCAGGGAGAGAGCGCGGAATGTATGTGCAGGTCGTAATACAGCCGCCTCATTTTATTAAATGAGAGAGCGCAATCGCCGTTTCATAGGTCGCCGCCTCGGAGAGCAAGAGGTTTACTCCGCGCTCGCGCGCGGCATCAAGCGCCGCGCCGTCGGGGGTGACCCCCTCCGCAAGAATAACGCAGGCAACGTCCGCAAGGCTTGCTACGGCAACGATATTGAGATTTGACATAATGGTAATCCAAGCGCAGTCGGCGCCCGCACGTCCCATAACCCAGCTGAGAAGGTCTCCGATATAAGCACCGGAAATCTCGCGCTCGGGCACGGGCATACACGCAGCCTTAAGCCCCATTTTTTCGGTAAGCTCCTTGACGGTCATATCATTTTTCCTCCCTTACCTTCATTATAGGACAGACACCCTTGCAAATTCCCTTGACGGTGTCCTCGGCGAAGGCGCGGCAGCTCGGAGCGCCGCACGCACCGCAGTCGATACCGGGAAGCTCCTCACGAAGCCTCTGTATATCAGCCATCATACGCATCGACTCGGCAATGCTGTCGGACAGACGCGATATGGGACTGTAAACGGGAAGCTCGTCGAAAAGATAGCTCTCGGGAATGTACTTCGCCTCGTCGCGCGAGAGATTGTTCTGCGAGACGGGAAGGTATCTGCGGAGCGATTTAATCCTCGCTCTTGCAATAAAGGGGTTCTGAATGGTAAGCACGCCGCCGACACAGCCGCCCGTACAGGCGTTAAGCTCTATGAATTCAAGCGGAGGGATATTACCGTTTTCAATCTGGTCGAGCACTCGGATAACGTTATCAATGCCGTCAGCGGCAAGATAGTCGTCGTTGAAAATCGCCGTGGCCTCGCCGCTCGAGCAGGCCCAGCCAAGGCCTATAACTCCCGCCTCGGTGGTGGGAACGGAACTCTCGTCCTTACGCATCTTGCCGATAAGCGAGAAGTATACGTCGCTTATCGAAACAACCTCGTCCACCTGGCTCTGATAGCCGGCAAAGCCGTTCTTCACATAGCTCGCCTTAGCGGGGCAGGGGCTGATAAAGCACACGCCGATATCCCCCGGTGAAAGCTCGGGGTGAGCCTCGAGGGCCCGCTCTCTTGCCAGCCGCGCCGCAACCTCCATAGGAGGAAGCATATGCAGTATATGGTCGCAAAGAGAGGGAAAGCGCAGGCTTATAAGTCGGACGATGACGGGACAGGCCGAGCTGATAGCGGGCTTTTTGATACCGTCTGTCTTAAGATAGGTGCGCATATAGGCAGAGACGAGCTCCGCCGCCTTAGCCACCTCGAAGACCTCGTCGAAGCCGAGCTTCAAAAGGCCGTCAAGGACGTAGCCAACGTCGTCGAGATTGTCGAACTGACCGTAGAGCGTGGGGGCGGGAAGTGCAATCTTCCATTTAAAGCGCTCCATTGCCGCAACCGTGCCGCATACGGCGCGCTTCGCCTTGTGAGGGCATACCCTGATGCACTCGCCGCAGTCGATGCATCTGTCGGAGTTGATTTCGGCGTGACCGTCGCGAATTCTTATCGCCTCGGTCGGACAGTGCTTAAGACAGGTCGTACAGCCGGTGCATTTGCTCTGGTCGAGAATAACCGAATGTTCGTATTTCTGCATTAAAAGTACCGCCTATCAGTAATTTACCTTCATAACGATTTTCGTTCCGACACCAACGGTGGAGAAAATCTCCATGGAGTCGGTATAGCGCTTCATATTGGGAAGACCCATACCCGCACCGAATCCGAGAGAACGTATCTGGTCGGGCGCGGTGGAGAAGCCCTCCTGCATAGCCTGCTCGATATCAGCGATACCGGGGCCCTTATCGTCAAGGATAATCTCAACACAGTCCTCGTGCACGAGCACCTCGGCGTGGCCGCCGCCCGCGTGGATAACCATATTGATTTCACCCTCGTACATAGCAATAGAAACGCGTCTTATAACCTCGGGGGAGAGCCCGAGCTGGCGAAGATTCTTCTTCACCTGCACCGATGCGTGTCCGGCAGAGGTAAAATCACCGCCGTCAACGTCAAAGGTGAACCTTAGGGACTCACTCATTTCGTCTTATTGCCGACAAGCCCGCTCGAATAAAGCAGTCCGCACGCCTCGTAGAGACGCTTATCGGTAGCCATTATAACTATTCCGCTTTCTCTTGCAAGCTCCAGCATTTCCTCCGTAGGTACTTTGGAGCGAACGAAAACGACGCAAACCATGTCCATCATAACGGCGGTGCGAATGACCTGCGGGTTAACGAGACCCGTAAGAAGCACAGCCTGGTCCTTGACATAGGCGAGAACGTCGCTCATAAGATCACAGCCGCAGGCGGAGTATACGTGCTTACCGAGGTTTTCCTCGCAGCAAAGCACTCTCGCCTCAAGCAGCTCCTGCATAGCGCAAATTTTCATAAAACCACCCTCAAATATGTAGGCTTTTGTTATGCTCTGTATTTAGCAACGATGCCCTCGATGTCGTCCACCACGAGACGGCCGTAAACCTCCTCGTTAACCGTGAGAACGGGAGCAAGGCCGCAAGCGCCGATGCAACGGCATGCGGTGAGGGAGAAGCTTCTGTCGGGCGTGCACTCGTCGGTGCCGATTCCGAGGATTTCCTGAAGCTTGTCGTAGAGGTCGCCGGAGCCCTTAACGTAGCAGGCGGTACCAAGGCAAACCGAGATGTGGTGCTCGCCCTTGGGGGAGAGAGAGAACTGCGCGTAGAAGGTGGCAACGCCGTAAACCTTCTCGAGCGGAACGTCCATACCCTCGGCGATCATGGTCTGAACCTCGATAGGAAGATAGCCGTAGATATCCTGTGCTTCCTGCATAACTGCCATAAGGCGGCTCTTGTCGTGCTTGGAGGCGTTGATAACCTCTTGAAGCTTAGCTTCCTGCTCGGGCGTTCCGATGAACGGAATGTTAGAGAATTTCTTGAGCATGTTTTTTCTCCTTGTAGAATTGATTATCTTTTGAAATGCGGACGTGCGCCCGCAAAACATCTATTATATTATAGCACTGCATTTTGTAAAAATCAAGTCGTTTTCGTCAAAAAGGTTAAAAAATTAACAATGGTGGATTTTGACGGGAAATAAAAGGCACCGCGCCGATTTTGTTGGCGCGGTGCTGTGCAATATCTGCCTGAAATTAAATATCGATTTCTAAATCTTTCCGCTGAATATTATATTTCCCGCGAAGTCCTTAACCGCGTATGTGCCGTCGGCAAGGATAATGTACGAGGGCGGAAAATTTTCCTTCGGAATTGCTGCGGAGCCGGGGTTGAGATAGAGGTTCTCCTCTCCGAAGGGGGTTGCGGCGGGAACGTGGGTATGTCCGTGAAGCAGCACCTCACCCGGGCGGAGCGGGGGCAGCGAGGATAGGTTGTACCTGTGACCGTGGGTGGCAAAAATGCGGGTGTCTCCGAGCGAAATATAGGCGTAATCCGCCATTATCGGGAAGTCGAGAACCATCTGGTCCACCTCGGTGTCACAGTTGCCGCGCACGGCGAGGATTATATCCCTTTTGGAGTTGAGCAGCTCTATTACCTCCTTCGGAGCGTAGTCCCTGGGCAGATTGTTTCTCGGCCCGTGATAGAGCAGGTCGCCAAGGAGCATAAGGCGCTCCGCACCCTCGCTCTCAAAGGCCGAAAGAACGCGCCTCAGCGCCGAAATATCTCCGTGAATATCAGATGCAACAAGAAGCCTCATAGTAATTCTCCCGTAAAGTATTCTTCCCATTAATTTTATCACATACGGGCGCTTTTTTCAAGCCCCAAATTGACTTATTCCTTCCTTGACAAAGAAAAAATAGTGTGATATAATGAAATGTAAAATAATGTGAATTGAGGTTTTTTTGGGAATATGGCTGCAAAAATCGGCAAGAAAACAGCATACGACGATCAAAGCATAAAGAGCCTCAAGGGCGCGGACCGCGTCAGGAAGAGACCTGCGGTTATTTTCGGCTCCGACGACCTTATCGGCTGCCAGCACTCGTTTATAGAAATTCTCGCCAACTCGGTTGACGAGGCACGTGAGGGCTACGGCAGTAGGATTATAGTAAAGAAATATCGCGACCTCTCAATCGAGGTCGAGGACTTTGGCCGCGGAGTTCCTCTCGGATATAACGAGAATGAGAAGAGGTGGAACTGGGAGCTCGTCTTCTGCGAGCTTTACGCGGGCGGTAAATACGATAACAACGGCGATAACTCGGCATATGAGTTCTCGCTTGGACTTAACGGCCTCGGTGCTACCGCTACGCAGTATTCGAGCGAATATATGACGGTTCAGTCCTCTAACGGCAAGACACTCTCCGAGATAAGCTTCAAGGCGGGTAATCCCGTCGGCGAGCTCCGTGTCAGCGACCTCGCCCCCGGAATGAAGAGGCAGGGCACGGTTATCAGGTGGCGCCCCGACCTTAAGGTATTTAAGGAGATAGATATTCCCGCGGAATTTCTCTCGGCCACGCTTCGCCGTCAGGCCTTCGTAAACGCGGGCATACGCTTTATCCTCGAGGTTGAGAACGAGCGCGGTAAATTCGAGCGACAGGAGTTCTATTACGAGCGCGGCGTTGCCGATTATATCGCCGAGATTACCGATGGAATTACCTTGACTGCGCCCGTACTTTGGAGCATAGAGACCAAGGGCCGCGACAGAGAGGATATGGACGACTATAAGGTTAAGGCCGACATCACCTTCTGCTTTGCCAAGTCGGGAATGGCGGAATACTACCACAACTCCTCCTTCCTTGAGTACGGCGGCGCACCCGATAAGGCGGTGAGGAACGCCTTTACCTACGCTATCGATAAGTATATCAAGGCGCAGAATAAATACACGAAGAACGAGCAGAAGATATCCTTCCAGGATATATCGGACAACCTTTGTATAATCATCAATTCCGCCTCTACTCAGACCTCGTACGAGAACCAGACCAAGAAGGCGATAACCAACGCCTTTATCGGTAAGGCTCTTACCGATTTTATGAAGCAGCAGCTTGAGATTTATCTCACCGAGAACGCGAGCTCCGCGGGCGTGATAATCAATCAGGTGCTCCTTAACAAGCGCTCCCGTGAGGAGTCGGAGAAGCACAAGATTGATATAAAGAAGAAGCTCACGGGCACGATGGACGTCTCGAACAGGGTTGAGAAGTTTATACCCTGTAGCTCGAAGGACCCCGAGCTGCGCGAGGTATATATAGTAGAGGGAGACTCGGCTGCGGGAAGCTGTAAGCTCGGCAGAAGCGCTGAGTTCCAGGCAATTATGCCCGTGCGAGGCAAGACTCTTAACTGTATAAAGAGTAGCTATGACAAGATTTTCGCGAGCGATATTATCGTCGATTTGCTTAAGGTTATCGGCTGCGGCGTTGAGGTTAAGACGAAAAAGCCCGGCTCGCTTTCCACCTTTGATTATAATCAGCTCAAATGGAGCAAAATTATAATATGTACCGATGCCGACGAGGACGGCTTCCAGATACGCACGCTTCTTCTGACTATGTTCTATAGGCTTCTTCCCACGCTCATAGAGCGCGGTAAGGTCTTTATCGCGGAGTCGCCGCTGTTTGAAATCAACTGCGGTCAGGACACCTACTTTGCATACAACGAGCAGGAGAAGATAGATATTCTTGCGAAGCTCGGCGGCAAAAAATACACCATTCAGCGCTCTAAGGGACTTGGCGAGAACGAGGCTAAGATGATGTGGCATACCACTATGTGCCCGCAGACACGCCGTCTCATCGCGGTAACACCCGCCGATGCCGAGGAAACCGCGCGTATGTTCGACATTCTCCTTGGCGATGCGCTCCAGGAGAGAAAGCGCTATATTACCGAAAACGGACATCTTTATATTGCTGATGCTGATATATAAAAGGGAAAGGAAAATCAATGGCAAATCTTGTTAAATCCAAAGGCTTTAAGGGCGTAGAGGGCCCGCTCGTTACGGTGGTTATGGACGGTGTCGGAATTGCGCCCGACAACGGAGCTAACGCCGTAGCCGCCGCACACACACCGACCCTCGACAGACTTATGAGGGATTATCCTATGCTTAAAATCCGCGCTCACGGAACGGCCGTCGGCCTTCCGAGCGACGACGATATGGGCAACTCCGAGGTAGGACATAACGCGCTCGGCTCGGGACAGGTATTCGCGCAGGGAGCGAAGCTTGTGTCGCAGTCGATAGAGAGCGGCAAAATCTTTTCCTCGTCCGCCTGGGGCGAGATTGTAAAGGGCGTGTCCGATAACTCGTCCACGCTCCACTTTATCGGACTTTTCTCGGACGGAAACGTTCACTCGCACATCGACCATCTTAAGGCGCTTATTGAGGGCGCACGCCGCGACGGTATTCGCCGCGTTCGTATTCATATTCTCCTTGACGGACGTGACGTCGGCGAGACAAGCGCGCTCGACTACGTTTTGCCCTTTGAGAGCTATCTTGACACTCTCCGCTCGGCTGATTTCGATATTGCTATCGCCTCGGGCGGCGGCAGAATGCAGATTACGATGGACAGATACGAGGCAAACTGGAAGATGGTTGAGGCAGGCTGGCGCACTCACGTTCTCGGAGAGGGAAGATACTTCGCCTCTGCCGAGGAGGCGATTACCGCCTACCGCTCCGAGCTTGGCGTTATCGACCAGGACCTTCCCGCCTTCGTAATTGCAAAGGACGGTGAGCCCGTCGGTACTATTAACGACGGCGACGGCGTTATATTCTTTAACTTCCGCGGCGACCGCTCTATTGAAATCTCGCGTGCCTTTGAGGCGGGCAGTGACTTTACCGCCTTTGACAGAGTCAGAGTGCCTCGCGTATTCTACGCGGGTATGCTCGAATACGACGGCGACCTTCATATCCCCTCGCGCTTCCTCGTAAATCCCCCCGAGATTACGGGAACTATGACCGAGTATCTTGTCGGCGCGGGAATTCCCGAGCTCGCTATTTCCGAAACGCAGAAGTACGGTCACGTAACCTATTTTTGGAACGGAAACAAGTCGGGTAAGTTCTCCGAGGAGCTTGAGGACTATATTGAAATTCCCTCGGACGTCGTACCCTTTGAGCAGCGTCCCTGGATGAAGTGCGCCGAGATTACCGATAAGCTCATTGAGTGCCTGCGCTCGGGAAAATATAAGTATCTTCGCGTAAACTATCCCAACGGTGATATGGTCGGACACACCGGCTCCTTCCTTGCCACCGAGTGCTCTATGGAGGCTCTCGACCTTCAGCTTGCACGTCTGCTCCGCGTAGTAGACGAGCTTCACGGTGCGGCGCTTATCACCGCCGACCACGGAAACGCGGACGAGATGTACGAGGTTGATAAGAAGACGGGCGCGCCGAAGGCGGCGAAGGACGGCTCCTTTAAGGCAAAGACGAGCCACACCCTGAACCCCGTGCCCTTTATCATCTACGATAACTTTACGAGCGACTGCTACCGCGTTAAGCTCGGCAGGGAGGACCTCGGCCTTTCCTCGGTTGCGGCGACTACGGTGAATATGCTCGGCTTCGAGGCGCCGGAGATTTGGGACGAGTCTATGATAGAAATCTAATCGGGCTTCGATATTTTGGCATAACAGGCGCGTTGCTCGGTAGAGCAACGCGCAATGAAATAAATTCCAAGGGATTTGTGAAATGCACTTCGTGCGTGAAATTTGGCCTTTGGCCAAGTGAAATGCGCCGATGCGCATTAGGATTTGTTTCATTTCATGTACGACTGTTAAGGTGTACATTTCATGATTGCAGAGTAATCATTTCATGTGCGAAGCACATTTGAACGATGCGCGGTCGGCGTTAAAAACATACATGTCTTATATGGGATATTCGGTTACTCTAACATTTAGGCAAGAGTACGAAAAAAAGATTTTGTGGTGGACTGTTACAGATTACAATTATTTGAGATATATAAGGGTGTGTGACGGTTGGCCAACCTGCGATGATAACAGGTACGTTGATCTGAATAATTTCTTTGATTCATATACGAACTCTTCCATCACAATCAATTAAGGGGGGAATTTGTGGCAAGAACTAAATTTATAAGTAGTTTGGCGGTGATAGTGTTAATGCTTTCGCTTTTAGGATGTTCAAAAGAAATAAATTCTATAAATGACTTTTCGAAGCTTTCTTCTATGAAACGAGATGCAACAGACCGCATAGAGGTTGAGTTTGATAATTATTCGGGCGCTCCCTTTTATTTCACTATCGAAGATCAAGAAGATATTGATGAAATTATGAATATCATCTTCTCGTCTTCGTTTAAGAGGATGGAGGAGGATGCGAGTGGTGGAGATCACACCTCGATAAGAATAATTCAAGGCGAAAATCAATATAAGCTTCACGTTTTTATGAACAAAGAAGGAAATAGATACTATTCGTTTGAAACGAGCGAACTACAAGATGCAATCAGCGGGCTCGCACGAGAAGCGGGTGCTTTCGAATCAGTAGAATAGAGATAGCCGATGTGTCGAAGGGCGCATCGGCTATCCTTTTTACAAAATCCGCCCTGTAAACAAGGTGGCTTTGACGTTATTGCCTTTGTTATATTTTCGTTTTAGCCTCGCCAAAGTACGTAAGAAATGTATGGTTGTCAGGTCAATATGCGGCACACTCGCCGCCGGTATTACTATGGGTTATTCACGAAACCGAAAAAGGTGGCGTTGTTTAATCATAACCTAATAATGCGGGCATAGAGCTTTTGCTCTATGCCCGCATTATTCTACGTCTAAATCGTCCGAGTTAAATATCTCATCGTCGAGGAATTCTGTTAGCGAAATGCCAAAGCCTCTTGATAGCATAATCAACGTTGTCAGCGTGACAGTTTTGTTACGCCCGTTCATTATACATTGCATACTGCCGTGCTGTATGCCCGATGCCTGCTCAAGCCGATATTGAGAAATGCCCTTTTCCTGAAGAAGCCTTGTAATCCGCTTCGCAACGGCATTATTTACAGTCAAAATAATCACCCCCGAGAAGAAGTGTAGCTTTACCTACATATATTCTATCAAGGCGCAAGGGAAAATATAAGAAGGTGTACCTACATCTTTTGCTTGATTTTTTGCAGTGAAAATGCTATTATGTAGGTATACATACATACGGAGGGGATAAAATGACAATAACGTTTTGCGGACACGCCTCGTTTGTTGCTCGAAAGGAGTATGAGGAACGGATGATGAGTATATTGGAAGAATTGATAGGTGACGGTGCGGCTGAGTTGTATCTTGGTGGATACGGTGGCTTTGATGACTTTGCTTACGCCTGCGCACACAAATATAAGAAAATAAATCCGAAGGTTGAGCTCATATACGTAACGCCTTATATAACAGAGCAGTTTCAAAAAACGCATTTGGAGGAAAAAGCCGAAAAATACGATAAAATCATTTATCCGGCCATCGAGAATTTACCGTTACGGTTTGCAATTGTTTACCGGAACAGATATATGGTAGATGTCTCCGAGCATCTGATTTGCTATATTAAACACGAGTGGGGAGGTGCCTACAAAGCATACAGCTATGCACGGCGCAAGGGAAAGAGTATAATCAATTTATGCACTGACGGTGGATATTAATTTTGTAAAAAATAGTGCAAAATGCAACATTGAAACGGCTAATTTATGTGTAATAATTCACAAAAAAATGAGCAAATTTAAAAATGTTGTTTTTGTTCATACTTTAGAAATATTTATCTGTTACAATATCAACCGCTTTGTTCATATAATATATTGCTGAGGAGGTCAACATGGTTTTTGAAAATCTTCAGGTCAAGCACAATAAATTCGGTCTTGGAACGGTAGTTTCCACTGAGGGAAGATATATAACCGTTTCCTTTGAGAGCGGAAATAAGAATTTCGTTTATCCCGATGCGTTCGAGAGATTTCTCACGCTCGCTGACGGCACTGTAAGCGAGGAAATTCTTGCCGACCTCAGTGTCTCAAAGAGTGAAAAGCAGGCGATTATCAATAAGAAAAACGCCGAGAACGCTCACTCTATGACCCACGGAATTGTTATTCCGGGCAAGGAAATCGTTAATGATTCCGACGACGAGGAATCGCACTATAAGTCCGACTCCGACGAGGCTTAATTTGATAATAAGCGCCGACGTTTGCCAATTGCCGCAGACGTCGGCGTTTATTATTGACTTGTTGACAAGTCAGTGCTTGTTGTTGACAGGTCGGCGTTTATTATTGACAAAGGTGACAAAATACTGTATAATACTTTATAAATAAAGGGAAATTAAGGAAAGGGGAGAGCTATGATAGTCCTTGGATACCTGCTTGGAATTGCCTACGCGCTTTTGTGCCTTGGTGCGGCTCTTTTGCTATATAAGCTCGGTCTGCCGAAAAAATACACGAGAAAGCTCGTGCATATACTCGTTGGCTTCGAGTGGATAATACTTTATTACACGATGGGGCCGGGCGTTCATTTTCTTGCAGTGTGTCTTTTCTTCCTGCTCCTTCTTTCGGTTTCTTATTTTAAAAACCTGATGCCTATGATTTCGTCGGATGCCGACAATGCACCGGGAACCGTATATTACGCGGTTGCGATGAGCGGTGTCGCCGCTCTCGGCTGCTTTTTGCCGTCGGTGATGCTCCCGTTCGGCGTTGGAATTTTTTGTACCTCAATCGGCGACGGAGTTGCGGGCGTGGTTGGGCAGGCGCTCTCCGGGCGCAGCCCTAAAATTTACGGTAACAAGACGCTCGCGGGAACGGTAGCTAACTTTGCCTCCTCAAGTCTGTCGGCGCTCGTTATGTCACTGTTTACTCCTATCGACCTCTCGCTTCTCGAGTGTATGCTTATCGGTATCTTCTCGGCGGGGATAGAGCTCGTCGTTGGCTTCGGTCTTGACAACATCGTCATTACCTGGAGCGTTACCGCGCTGACCTACGCCTTTATGTATTTCGACGCCATATCCTCTTATATAGTTCCGATAATTTTAACCCCGATTATTATTGCCGTCGTGCTTGAAAAACGGGCTCTTACTCCGCTCGGCACGGCTACCGCGGTGGTGCTCGATGCTCTTGTGTCTGTATCACTCGGCAATGCGGGCTTTGTAATTTTGTGCAGCTTTCTCTTTGGTAGCGTTATAATAGATAAATTTAAAAAGCGCAAGAAAACACACGGCAGAATAGAAGAAACGGCGAAGGGCGACTGCCGCGATGCGATACAGGTGCTGGCGAACGGAGCGGTTCCCACAGCCCTCTCTGTGGCCTTCGCCATATGTGGGAGTCCGATACTTCTTGCCGCGTACGTCGCGGCTCTTGCCGAGGCCTTCGCCGACACTGCGGCCTCGGGGCTCGGCGCCTTCGCACGCCGAGTCGTTGACCCCTTCAGAATGAAAAGATGCGAGAACGGTATAAGCGGCGGCATGTCGCTTATAGGCACGCTCTCGGCGCTCGTCGGTGCCTTTCTCTTTGCGGCACTCGGACTTGCTTTTTCGTTCTACGACCTTTCGGTTATGTTCCTCGTTGGCACGTTTGCATTCCTCGGCACCGTGCTCGACAGTCTCCTCGGCTCGCTCGTACAGGTGAAATATAGGTGCGACGTGTGCGGTAGGGTTACCGAACGCCGTCTTCACTGCGGAACGGAAACACGGAAATTTTCGGGTATAGCTTTTGTGAACAACGACCTTGTGAATTTTCTCTCTGGCGCGTTCGCGGCACTGCTTGCCCTGCTTTTTGCTTAGGCGAGTCGAATACGCCCGTTTTTTCGAAACGAAAATATTTGCTTAAATTCCATAATATTCTTGACATCTGCGCCTCGCGCGTGTTAATATATATTTAACTTTTTATCTCGGAAGGGAGAAATTAAAGATGAAAAAAGCCATGAAGAGAACAAGAAGTGTCTTGCTTTGCATCTTGATAGCGGCGTTGCTTATGCCCACGCTGTCTATGCTTGCGGGTGCTTCGGTAGAGAACACCGACGAGGGGTGGAGTGTAGACCTACCCTTTGACACCTCTACGTTTGGAACCGACAGTACGATTTTTAACAGCCTAAATGCGAAAACAGGCTTTGATCATCCGTATTTGTTTGCGAACGCGCAGGATTTTGCCACGATGAAGGCAAGGTACGATGCGGGCACCGACGAGACCTTCGTCGCCTACGTCGACTCGATTATTGCGGAGGCAGATGCCTTCATAATCAAGCAGACGGAAAATAATTTCACCGAGGCGGATATTGATAGCGGAAGCTATAGCTCCGAGACGCTTGAGCCCTATCTGCCCGTGAATCCCCATACCACCAACGGTGGCTATGACTTTGGCGGACGCCTTAGCGTGCTCTCGAACCCGCTTAACGAGAACGGTACCGGCGGCTACGCCTCTATTCTTGAGGCGCTCGGCTTTGCCTATCAGCTGACGGGGAACAGCTTCTACGGCGAGTTCGCCTACGACTGGACCCTGGCTCTTTGCGACTGGGAGCACTGGGGCCCCGGTCATTTCCTGAACGCTGCCGAGGCTATGGGTCCCTTAGCTCTCTCCTACGACTGGCTTTACGATTACTACGTCGCGAACGGTAAGGACGTTGACGTTATCCGTAACGCTATCTATGAGAAGGGAGTGGCTGAGGGCTACATCAGCTCGAACGGCTGGTTCACCGAGTACACCTCCTCTATTGGTGCATGGGCTAACAAATATCATAACACGCATAACAACTGGAATCCCGTTTGTACTAACGGTATGCTTATTGCCGCATTCTCTATAATGAACGATTTTGCGGGCGATGACGAGACCACCTTTGCGATAAGCCATTACGCGACCCAGGGCGGCAGTTTGATAACCAACACCTATGACGCCTCTGATGCTGTGGCTCAGGCGAAATACGTCGTCAACAATAACCTTTATTATTTGGCTGTAAACGGCCTTGATTTTTTCAATCAGGACGGCTCGTATATCGAGTCCTCGGGATACTGGGCAGGCTCGGTACGCTCGCTCTTCTCGATTTTTGCGCTGCTTGACTCCGCCGTCGGCACCGACTTCGGCTTTATGGAGATACCGAAGCTGCTTCAGACCGCATACTTCGGCGTTCACATCGAATCCTCGGACTATATGAGCTGGCCCTATCACGACGATTCGGCGCGCCAGCTTGAGCATTCCTGGTATTACTACATAGCGAAAGCTACCGGAGCATACGACCTCGCGGGAATTCGTGAGAGTGAGCTTGCAAACGGCAAGCGTGTCTTTATGTGGGACGTGCTCCACTATGATGCGATAGCGAATGCCACGGAGGCCAGCCTTCCGCTCGACTTCGCGATGAACGATATCGACGGCTTCGTTTCCCGTAGCAGCTGGACCCCCGGCGCTCTCTACGCGGGACTTATGGGCGGTGATAACAGTACCTTCGGTATGCATGGTCACATAGACTCGGGCAACTGGATTTACGATAACGGCGGCCTCAGATGGTTTACCGACCTCGGAATGGATAACTACACGATTTTCGAGGGCACGGGATATGACGGTAAAACGGTCACCAGATGGAATTACTATAAAAACGGCGGTGAGGGACAGAACAACCTCATTCTCGTGGGCCATGACGACGTTCTCCCCTACGGACAGACCCGGGCCATAGTAGGTAACCTTGAGAGATACGCCGATAACTTAGGCGGCAAGGGCTCCTACGCCATTATAAATAACGACACCACCTACGGCTCGTTTGTTACGAGCGCGAAGCGCGGTATGCTCGTTACCAACGACAGAAGCACGGTAGTAATTCAGGACGAGGTGGTAACCTCGGGCGATGCAGAAACCTTCTGGTGGTTTGCACACTACGATACGGGTAGAGTACGTTACGTTGAGATTTCCGAGGACGGCAGAACCGCGTATATGACCGGCTCTAACGGTAAGAAGCTCCGTGTCTCGTTAATTTCGGATAACGCCGACCTAAAGTTTATCATCAAGGACACCTATAACGACTTCGTGCTTGAGAATACCGTTAAGGAGGGCTATTCGGTAGCCAACGGCGGTACTGCGGAAGCTGGCAGAAACAGCTACAGAAAGCTCGCGATAAAGGCGGAGGACGTTGCTTCGCTTAACCTCGCGGTCGTTATCGAGCTTATCGGCTCCGAGACCGACCCCGTAGGATATACTTCGATAATTCCTATGTCGGAGTGGGATGATGATACCGTTCAGTCGGGCTCTCACCTCACGACCCCCGGCAACGGCTACACCGTTTACTATAAGGACGGAACGTCGATAACCTATGATAATAGCGTAATTACCGAGGAGTCTATAAAGAACGTCGATATTGTCAGGGTGGTTTGTCACGGCAACGTTGTCATAAGCACCGATAGCTATAACCGTAATGAGGATGAGACGGAGCTCCAGCTCGCTCCCGGACAGAAGCTGACGATAGACCTGAACGGGTATACCCTTATTCAGTCCGACGAGCTTCAGCTTGGCCTAAGCGGCTCGTCAGCGGGCACGAGCCTTACGCTCATGGGCGGCACACTCCTGCCCTCGAACACGATAATGGCCCGTCAGGAGACCAGCCTTATTATGAAGGATATGGTTATCATTGTGAGAAGCGCCGGTTGTCTTATTCGTAATAACAGATTTACGAACCTCGTCTTCGACGGATGCACCGTCGAGATTTCCGGCTACCTCTTCGCCTCGAATATGGTTGATGACGGAGCGGGTAAGGAGCATAACCTTATTATCAAGGATACCACGATGACGCTCGGAACCGGACTTATGATGTACGGCAACGGCGGCTGGACAAATAAATATCCTGAAAATCTTAACGTTTATCTTTTCGGCGACTCCTCGTTTATGTACGGCGCGCTTGAAAATATTATAATTAACGGCGGCGCTGATGCTACGGACGGTACGGGCGACCCCGGTGGAGAGCGTAACTTCTACGTTGCAGTGGGCACCAAGCTCTCGAGCATGGGACTTCCTCTTCCCGAGAGTGCCGACGGTCAGAATTATACCGCATACTATTACTCGAAAATCAGCGTGGACGACGATTACAACGTCACCCTCGGCACACCTCTTCCCACGCAGTATGATTTTATTAAGTCCGGCACAACCTATAACGGAAACGACATATATACCGTCGTTTGTACCGATGACACGAAATACGAGATAATATTCAAGGATTACGACGGTACGGTAATAAGCAGAGAGGAGTATAGCTACGGCGATACGGTTATCCTCCCCGCAGCTCCCCAAAGACCTGCAGATAACACCTACACCTACGCCTTCGCGGGCTGGGATAGCGAGGTCGTTAGCTGCGCGGGTGATGCAACCTATACCGCGACCTATACCGCAACCTATATCGAATATACGGTAATCTTCAAGAACGATGACGGCACCGTTCTCAGCGAGAAGACCTATCACTACGGTGATGCTGTAACCGCACCCGAGGCCGTCAGAACCGACAAGACCTATACCTACACCTTTATAGCTTGGGATAAGGACGTGACCGCTTGTACAGGAAATGCGACCTATACCGCAATCTACAGTAGGGAATACATCAACTACACCGTAGTTTTCAAGGACGATGACGGCAGAGTTCTCAGCACCGATACCTACCACTACGGAGATGCCGTGACAGTGCCCGAGGCACCTACCAAGGCGGCTGACACAATCTACGTTTACACCTTCTCGGGCTGGGATAAGCCTGTGGTTAACTGTGCGGGTAACGTAATCTACGTTGCAGTCTATGACAGGGAGCCTGTGGATTTTGCTGTTGACTTTGGCGGCATCAAGCCTAATCCTGTAAGGATTGACTCGGCGATAGCTGCACAGCTCGTAAGCGCGGGATATAGTTATCTTCAGTTTACAGACGAGGCTGCCTTCAACACCGCTAACGCGGGCGGCTACGACACTCTCGCGGCAGGCGGTAAGTCGGGTAATATCAGCATAACAGGCAACGCATACGTCTACCTGCTTGCGAATACGTCGCTGACGACCTACAACCCCTCGGCGGCTAACCTCAAGGTTTGGCTTAACCTTGGCGGTAACAAGCTTACCTGGAAGTGCAACGGCGGCGGTTCATATAATCACGACCTCGCTGTGTTTGACGGTACTCTCGACTGCCCTTGGTTCAGTGGAACCTCGGGACACGCGGCGTATAGAGCATCCGGCTCGGGTGTAGCGAATCTCCGCCTCACCGGTGTTACTCTTACGACGAGCAACTCCAGCGGTCAGAGATTCTTCTCGACAGAGGGAAGTGCTACCCTCAACCTTTGCATTGAGAATTCTAAGGTTGCCGCTACGTATAGTGGTGCGGGTAAAATCCTTGTTCATATGGGATATAGCGGAACCGAGACCCC
>JAFVQW010000020.1 GCA_017504605.1 Clostridia bacterium | reverse complement strand
CTTAATTCATTTACAGCTGTGCTTCCATCGGGATTAGTGCCGCCAAGGTAAAACGGCTGCCCCCAATAGTTTCCCATCGCTGAGAATTGCATCATAAAATACGCAATGAAACGAGATATCTCTTCTTTTGAAAAACGTCGGTTTTCTATATCGCTTTTGTAAAACGGATAAAGCGTATTATCAAGCCCATAGCCAAGCGATCGGACTTGATAATGCTCAACGCTTTCAGATACCATAAAGTATATGTAGATAAGCTGTAGCATATCGTACGTGGTTTGCGGTGCTCCCTCGCACAGATGCTTCAGCGATTCGGAAACAATTGCCGCTTTCGCATGGCTTTTTGTTAGAGAATAAGCGTAAAGTCTTTTTGTGAATTTAATGAGAGCCTCGTATTCCCGTTTCGCGCATTTATAGAAAAGCTCCTGCTTTTCTGTAATAGATCCGCTGCTTTTGATTGCGGTATAGCTATTTTCGAGCCTTTCAAGAATTCCGACAAAGCCGAGGGTGCTAAGCGATTCCCAATCGGGAACCGTGTGGTCAAAATCCAAAAGTGCCCACGCTGTTCCGCTTTTAGAGAAGTCGTTCCTTTTGGAGTTGCCAACCGCCAGTGTAGCTTTTTCATACGCCTCTTTTTGCCACGGGTCCACGGTATGCTTATCTATCACTCTGTCCCACGTATATATTCCTATAAAATAATCGTGCTCGTTTATATCGATCCTGGTGTTGTCGAGGATATATGAAAAAAGCTCGGATTTTATAGTATAATGATGCTCGTTTTCAAGCTTTTTCGCAAGCTCATCAAGCCCAAGCATGATCTCTGCGTCTGAAAGGCCTGTACTTTCGTCATAATCGTATCCGTGATATTTCATTCGTTGCTTACCGTCAAACGGCATATCTTGGCGGTGGTATTTGTTTTCTATAAAGCTTCTGTCGGTATCGGATATAAGCTCATAATTGAAAAATCTTTTCTGCATATTCGATATTCCCCTTTCTTTATTGGCATCATTATACAGTACTGTTTAGAGGAATGGAATAGATAAAAATTAAATATGGATTTTTTTAACACTTTTTTCAGAGGATGATATTGACAATTTCCTATATGGTTGATATAATTAGAAAAAAGAGAGGTGACTATGCTATGAGAGCCGATCTTATAATACAAAAGTTGTACTCAGCGTTTGACGGAGAATTCAATCCCGGATTTATCAAAACAAAAGGTTTGCGTCACAGCGATTGCTTTGTGTATTATTTATACGGTAGTGCCGATTATATTTTTGACGGTTATACGTTAAATGTCCGAGAGGGAGATTCTTTTTACCTTGCTAAAAACAGCCTATACGATATTAGGATAAACGAGAAGAGTAAATATATATGCATAGATTTCGAATTTCAGCCATCGAAGGAAACACGACACAGCCTGCTTTTTAAAAACGTTGGGATTGCTACAAGTAAAAAATTTTTAAAATTTTTGCACATTCGCACTGACGTGAGCGGTGATAATTTTCCTAAAGCTTTCAGTATGATTTATGAGATATATTTTGAATTGCTTAAGAGAAGTAATGAAAAATATTTAAAAGGTGTGAGTTTTGATAAGATAAACGAGTATATCATAGATAATTATACCTGCCCGGATATATCACTTGAGTCTATTGCGAGTGGTACGGGCTTTTCCGAAGCCCAAATAAGAAGAACGTTAAAGTCAAGGCTACGCATTACTCCCGTAAAACATATAAATTTTCTGCGACTTGAAAAAGCTGAAAGGCTATTGATCGAATCGAACCTCTCAATTTCGGAGATAGCATTTGCCACAGGCTTCGAGGACCAGTTTTACTTTAGCCGTGCTTTTAAAAAGCAATACGGTATTTCTCCCATGAGTTACCGCAGAAACAATGGTGCTGAATAAATAAAAGGCAATAACAAACCGTTTTGATATAATCCCCTTAGTATAGTCTCGAAACTTTTTGTTTTTTCGAGTGTCTACTCTCGGGGGATTATATCATTCAAGATAGCGCCTTAATTTACGCCGCCTTCGGCTGAACTTGACTTTCCGCCGCATTCAGCATATTTTCAATAACCAAGCGAAGCGAGTCGACGAGCTTGCTTGTCAGCGAGCGAGCGTAGATTGCTCCGCGAGCGCTCCGTAAACGGAGCAAAGCACGTAGTGCCGCCGCTTAAGCGGCGAAGCTCGCAAGGAGTATAAATATCCCATATCCCTCGGTGGGGTCTGCTACACATAATCAAGCGAAACGAGTCGGCAAGCTCGCTTGTCAGCGAGTGAGCGCAGATTGCTCCGCGGTGGCTCGTCAAAAGACGAGCGGAGTGTAACTCACCAAGCGGCAACGCTTGCACCGCAAAGGAGTATTACGTGCGTTACTGCTCCCACAAGCTTGCCGCCCTGTATGATGGGCGAGCCCGACAGTAGTGTGGTGGGTAAAGGACAACAAAATTTAACGGGGAATTTATAAAAATAAAGGTAATGCCAATCTATTATGGAAAAGCATTACCTTTTTACATTATATCATTCGTTAATTTGATTATTTCGAGTATATATTTCTTTTTCTTCGAGTCGAGCTTGCGGATTTCGGAGAGAAGCTCGGATTCCATATATTCACTTGAATTTGTCGCGCTTTCGGTTATAAAGCTCGCGATATCGCATTCAAGAATGCTAGAGATTGCACCGAGCAGATCAAGGCTGATTTTAGTTATCCCGCGCTCCACCTGACTCACGTATCCGATAGATACCCCAAGCTTTTCCGCAAGAACATCCTGTGTCATACCTTTTGATTTGCGTGTTTTTTGAATTCGTTCGCCAATTAACTTATAATCTACGTTCATTTTATCTCCTTTTGTAGCATTTTTCTGTAAAAATTATACAACACTGATAGCTAAAAAAGAAGATATGAATAACTAAAACTATAGCTATAAGTGTTGACAATTAAGAAATGGTATGATATTATGAAATAAAAATAATCGAGCGTTTGTCTGCAAAAGGAGAAAACATGAAAAACAAGAAAACACCGATATTTATTTTAGTTGTTATTTTGCTACTTGCCATACCGTTCAGCTTAGCTTCGTGTATGGAGAAAGAAGATTATTACACAAAAGAGGATATTTCCTCTCTTGTTTCAACACTCGAAAATAAAATAGCGCAAAATAAGAGCGACTATGAAGCAGCTTTGGAAGAACTAACCGCAGAGTATGAAACAAAGCAAGCTGTGCTTGACGCTGAGGATAAAGCCAACGCCGATGCAATAGCAAAGCTTGAAGAAGATTACAAGGCGGCGGTTGCAGAGCTTGAGGCTACATATAGCGAAAAAATCGCCACTATAGAAACTCTTGTCACAGCGTTGAGCGAAACGAGCTTGGACAACACCGAGAAAATAGCTGCGCTGGAAGCTCAAGTTGAGGAGCTTCTTTCGAGACACGAGCATGCCTTTGGAGAGTGGATAAACTACGTCGGAAACGAAAACGTATATTGCGAAAACAGACTTTTCTATCGCATTTGCACCAAGTGTAACGTTCTTGAATGGAAGAGCGGTACTTATGATAATCACTCATTTAGCACCGTGACGACACCTCCAACCTGTGTTAGTATGGGATACGACACAAAGACCTGTAGTATTTGCGGAAAGATTGAAAAAATCAACGAAACCCCCATATCAGACCATATATGGAAAAACAACTATTCTTATAATAACTCGTTCCACTGGATCGATTGCAATTACTGTGATGCAGAAAAGGAAAAAGCCGAGCACACCACTGACGAAAGTGGTTATTGCACAGTGTGTGACAAACCGGTAGGCGCAACCGAAGGCATAATTTATGAAATTTCGTCGGACGGGGCTTATGCGTCGGTCGTAGGATATGATGGAACAGCCATGAGAGTGAAGATCGCAGATATGTATGAAGGAGTACCGGTTACAGAGTTATGTGAGAGCGTATTTGAAGGAAAAAATATAGTCTCCGTTATTATCCCCGATAGTGTAACGAGCATCGGCAACAGTGCGTTCTATAATTGCACGAGCCTTACGAGCGTGCATATCAGCGATATTGCGGCGTGGTGCAATATATCGTTTGTAGACGGTTACTCAAACCCGCTGTATTATGCAAAGAATCTATATCTTAACGGAAATCTTGTAACAGAGCTTGTAATCCCGAACAGCGTCACGAGCATCGGCAACAGTGCGTTCTATAATTGCACGAGCCTTACGAGCGTGACAATCGGCAACGGTGTCACAAGCATCGGCTCTTCTGCGTTCGAGGGTTGTTCGAGCCTTACGAGCGTAACGATTGGCAACAGCGTCAAGAGCATCGGCTCTGAGGCGTTCCGGAACTGCACAAGCCTCACGAGCGTGACAATCCCGGGCAGCGTCACGAGCATCGGCAATGGTGCGTTCTGGAGTTGCACGAGCCTTACGAGCGTAACGATTGGCAACAGCGTCACGAGCATCGGTTCTGATGCGTTCAGCTATTGCAATAGCGCTCTATATACCGAGTATGAATACGGAAAATATGTAGGTGATGAAAATAATCCTTACGCTGTACTTATAGAGCTTAGTAATAAAAACTTAAGCACATACACAATTAACGAAAATACTAAAATAATCGGTTCGGGTGTATTCCGTAATTGCGCACGTCTTACTAATATCACGATCCCAGATAGCGTAACCACGATTGGAGGCGATGCGTTCCGTAATTGCGATAGCCTTACGAGCGTTGTAATCGGAAACAGTGTCACAAGCATCGGCGAGCGGGCGTTCTGTAATTGCGATAGCCTTACGAGCGTGACAATCCCGGGCAGCGTCACGAGCATCGGCGAGCGGGCGTTCTATAATTGCACGAGCCTCACGAGCGTGGTAATCCCGGGCAGCGTCACGAGCATCGGCAATGGTGCGTTCGAGGACTGCACGAGCCTCACGAGCGTGGTAATCCCGGGCAGCGTCACGAGCATCGGCAATGGTGCGTTCGAGGACTGCACGAGCCTCACGAGCGTGACAATCGGCAACGGTGTCACAAGCATCGGCTCTTCTGCGTTCTGGTGTTGCACGAGCCTCACGAGCATAAAATACCGCGGAACCGAAGCGCAGTGGAATGATATTTCAAAGGGTTATAATTGGAACTGTAGCACAGGTAATTATACTATAACCTATAACTACACAGACGAGTAATTATAAAAAACAAAATAAGGAGCAATTAAAATGAACATTAACCGATATACAAAAATCTTTATGAAAAACGTTATGCTCGGAGTTGGCAACGCGCATCTTTCTCTGACGAATCATAAACACGTGCTTTGTGCCGTCAAAAAAGCATATGGGGCTATGAGTCCGAGAACACTTGGTAGAGGAAGACTCCCCGGTGCTAAAATTCATGCACCGGCATTGACTTCTGTGCTCTCGACATTAGCTAATGATTTTGTTGATTACTTCAGCAAGCCTGCGCCTAAAACGCAAGCTGATTTTGATGATTGGCACAATACTGTGTGCGATAAATTCCTGACAAATTATAATGCGTTGCTATCTTCTTCCGGTTACACAAGAACTGCAAAATACGGCAAAGCGCAGAAGATAGTCAATATTGCTTTCAAATATCTTTATCTTTTTTGCGACATCGTTCCCGGCAATCCCGGTCATTTCACCTTCTGCCACTTTGCGATTGACAGTATAACGCTTGCGTGGTATAAAAAGCGTATTGCCCCTAAATGCTCCGTTGGGAATTGGAGCGATATGACTTATGGTGAGTATATTGAAATTCAAGAAAAAATCCGTAAATACATAAGCAAGATTATGCCCGACAAAACACCGTTTGAAGCAGAATTTGAAATCTGGTCAGAGGAATATTACAAGAAAAAGAATTCTCAAGAAGACAATTGAACAAAACGAGAGGGAAGCCTTTTGGCAACCCTCTCGATTTTTATTTTCAACTTTCTATTTTCAACTGTCAACTTGCCTCACGCCGCCTTCGGCAATTCATTGCGAGCGTTGCTCGCATTCAGCATATTCTCTATAAATATCCCATATCCCTCGGTGGGGTTGGAAATCATTACGTGCGTCACTGCTCCCACGAGCTTGCCGTCCTGGATGATAGGCGAGCCCGACATTCCGCGGACGATGCCGCCCGAGAGGGCAATCAGCACGGGGTCGGTTACCTTAATCTTAAAGCACTTCGTGCCGTCGGTGCTCTTCGTGATTTCGCTTATCTCAATCCTATATTCGCGGGTTAAGCCGCTCTTGACCGTCGATATGATTTTCGCCTCGCCCGTGTGGACCTCACTGCTTTTCGCGACGGGGATAGCGAGGCTCGCATCGGGGGTCTCGTTGAGATTGCCGAAGACACCCGCCGAGGTGTTCGAGACGAGCTCTCCCGCACATTTATCGGTCAGAATTCCGCGCAGCTCGCCGGGCTTGCCCGCCTCGCCACGCTTAACGCCGCCGAGAATTACTCCCGTTACCTCGCCCGACTTCATTTCCACGACCGCGCCGCTCGCGGGGTCGCATATGCCGTGGCCGAGCCCGCCGAAGGCGTGTGTCGCGGGGTCTATGAAGGTCACCGTGCCAATACCCGCCGCGCCGTCGCGAAGCGAGAGCCCGAGCTTATAGCCGCCGTCGCAGGCCTCGGGCGTGATTTTGCGTACTATTTCCTCGTTTTTTCGAAGAAGCACCACCTCGAGCGTGCCACCCGTGTGCTCGGAAAGGATTTTTTTAACGTCGGCGGTGCCCGATATTTCCTTGCCGTCTATCCTTATAATCTCGTCACCCGCTAAAATACCGAGGGCGCTCTCGTCCTCGGTTACCGTCAGATGCCTTGTCTTTATTTTCGCACCGAAAACGGTGCCGCCGGGTATCAGCCGCGGCGTGTCAGCCGCCTCGCCCGACGTGCTCTCGCTCCCCTCACCCGTGCCGAAAAGGAGCTCCCAGAGCCGCGAGGATACCCTCGTTTCCTCTGCCGCCGCAGTAACGCTCGCCTCGCTCTCGGCTACGTGTGTCTCGGCCGCCTCGGAGTGCACCGAGGGCAGCAGCGCCGAGCAGGCTACGAGAGCGAGAGAGGACAGGGCGGGGAGCAGCTTTAAAAATTTATTTTTCACTTTTATTCCCCCTCTGATTTACGCTTTTTCTTCTGATTTATAAAACGCCTCGGTAATAATTTGCGCATCTTACGGAAAAGATATGTGTAACATTTTAAGGAAACCGTGTCGCGTTTTTTGCTCTAAAACAAAAAAAGAGCGAGGCTTGATACTCGCTCTTTCTTGAAAACAAATATTTACATTTAATTGCCGAGTAAAAAGAACACGCGGTACAGTGTTCCGTAAAAATCGGTATCGGAGATAGCGTAAATCTGCACGGCATCGAGGCTGATAAGCTCGGTGTAGAGGCAGAGCTCGCTGTCGCTGCCGGTTACGACGAGGCCGGCCGCCGTGGCGGCCGAGCATATTCTCGCAAGAGAGTGGCCGTCGTAGGGCTCGGTCGGAGAAATCCTTACATAAAGGCGGGAGTTCTCCTCCGTCAGCGTGACCGTGGGGATAAATTTCTCATAGGCATACTCCGCGGCGAGGCGAAGCGCTCCCGCGAAAAGCTCTGTGTCGAGGCATATATAGCCCGATATTCTCGCGGGGCACTCAAGGCGCGCGACACCGCGAAGATATCCTCCGAAGAACTTAAGGAGAGACTGTCTCACCCGCTCGGCCGATACCGTGATGCGCCCCGTGGGAGTGGGGAGCCGCTCCGAGAGCGATAGACCCGAAATCGTACGCTTTCCCATAAATCAGTCCATTGAAATTGCGGCGCGGTCGAGGCCTTTAAAGAAATCGGTGGCGGATATGCTCTCTGTAAGCGAGAGGCGAATATCCTCGAGGGCCTCGCCGACCTTGTTTTTAAGATAAACGTAGCAAATAGAGGAGTAGCACTCGTCGAAGTGCTCCTCGCTCTTCTCGGCGCGGTAGAGAATATAGTAGCCGTCGCTTGTAATATCGGCAACGCGTATAACCTCGCTGACCTCGCCCTCGGCGAGTGCGAAGGCCGCATCGGTCATTTCGCCGAAATAGGCTCTGTCGAGGTTGTACCTACCCATAACGTAGCCGTTCTTGACCTCCTCCCAGGCCGTGAGGTTTCCGTTCGCCATTATCGTATTCGCCACGGCATCGTCGCCGTCGGGCGCGGCATCGAGGATATAGCCGCGAACTCTCTCGGCGTAGGCCTCGGTTTCCTCTCCCGCAATACCCGCCTGGATAAAGTGGCGAAGCACTCTTACGCACCCGTCGCTCTCATAGAACGCGCGCACGTCGTCCTCGGTATACTCGATAGCACCCTTGTCAACCGAGCCCGAGATGTCGTCGGACGAGAAGGTGCCGATATAGTGCTCCTCTATCGCCTCGACCGCCATAGCGTAGCGGTAGAGCAGAACCTGCACCGAGTAGTTGAGGCCCTTGCTTTTCAGCACGCGGAGATATTCCTCGTAGCTGCCGACACCCGAGACGGTCTCGCCGTCAATCGTGCCGCCCTCGATGCTCGTTTTTATGTAGCTCTCTATTTTTTTCTCGCTCGCCTTGTCGTAAAGGTTGACACCGATGCTCTCGGCAAGAAGGAGCGCCGCGTAAATATCGGCGGTGAACGCGAGAATTGTCGCATCGATTTTTTCTATATACTGCTCCTTGTCCTCGCCCGACCACACGGTTTCGTCTCCGCCGTCGACAGCACTCTTAAGATTTAAGAAGAGCGCGCGGTAGAGCTCGTATTTTACCTCAAAGCTCTTGCCCCCGTGCGAAATGGTGTACACGGTGGTGCTCTCGAGCTCGCTGCTCTTTACGGGCTTGTATTTTTTACACCCGACAAGAGAAAGAAGCGCGCAAAGGATAAGAAGAAGCGAAATTGTTTTTTTCATATCTGCCCCTTTTGAATATTTCTGTAAGAGTATTTTAGCAAAATAATGTTAAGAAATCAAGACAAAAAATCCCGATTAGGGCAAAAGGTGAAAAAATTTCCGAAAATATTTGCATTTATAAAAGAAGTATGGTAAAATAACTACAAATCCATATAAACGAGGTAAACAAATGGAAGAGAAGAATACCGTCAGCTTTGAAAAAATAATAGCTGAGTTTAACCTTGAAACGATATATCTGCCGACCCTGCCCGAGGGCATCTCGGTCGAGTGCTCGAGGGTCAACCGCCCGGGGCTCCAGCTGGTTGGCTTCTACGACCATTTCGAGCAGGCGAGGCTCCAGATTATAGGTAAGGTCGAGCATCTTTTCATAGCGCAGATGCCGGAGAAGGAGCGAGAGGAGCGGCTCGAGGACTTCTTCCGCTCTCAGCCCACGGGCGTGATATACACGACCTCGCTCGAGGTCTCGCCGAGGGTTGTCGAGCTCGCCGAGAAGTACCGCGTTCCCGTGCTTCGCACGCACGAGCGTACGAGTGACTTTATGGCGGCGCTTATTGCCTATCTTAACGTTCAGCTCGGCCCGAGAATTACCCGCCACGGCGTTCTCGTCGAGGTATACGGCGAGGGTATTTTGCTCCTCGGCGACTCGGGAGTAGGTAAGAGCGAGACGGCAATTGAGCTGCTTAAGCGCGGTCACCGCCTTATTGCCGATGATGCGGTGGAGATTAAGCGCGTATCCGCGACGACACTCGTCGGCCGCGCTCCCGAGATTATACGTCACTACGTAGAGCTTCGCGGCATCGGTATCGTTGACGTGCGCCGTCTCTTCGGTATGGGCGCGGTTAAGGAGACCGAGAAGATTGACCTCGTTATCAATCTCGAGCCCTGGGAGAACGGCAAGATGTACGACAGGCTCGGTCTTGACGAGGAGACGACCGATATTCTCGGTATCAGGGTGCCGAGCATCACTCTGCCCGTCTGCCCCGGAAGAAACCTCTCGGTGGTAATCGAGGTGGCGGCGATGAATAACCGTCAGAAGCGTATGGGCTATAACACCGCGAAGGAGTTTAACAAGAGGCTCATGGAGTCCATGGGAGTGAACTAACGCGATGACACGTCGCGCTAATGATGACGCTGCGCTAATGATAAATGATAAATGATGACGCTGCGCTAATGATAAATGATAAATGATGACGCTGCTCTAATGATAAATGATAAATGATGCAATAAGAACGGATGCGGGGAAGAGTGCCTCGTATCCGTTTTTTGCTTGTAATACTTTCTTTTCCCGTCGCATACTCTTAAACAAAAAGACAAAATCGGAGGGATAGATATGGAAAGACGGACGGAATTTGTGAGAGAGCGCGTGCAGCGGTCGGTGTTCAGCGAGAGCACGGGTGAATATGCTTTACCCGATTATAACACCGATATTAAGAAAATTCTCTTGACCGAGGCTGAGGCTCTGCCCTCGGGGGCGTTCCCCGACGGAGATGCGCTCGAATGTGCGGGGGTAATACTTTATAAGATGGTGTATCTCGATGCGGAGAACAATATAACGCATCTTGAGTTCACGACAGATTACGACTTCGCCGTCAGATGTAACGGTGAGCGCTATATTGACAGCTCGGTCAGCACCCGTGTCGCGAATTTTGCGATACGGCTTATGGGCCCGCGCAAAATTGTGGCGAAGGCAACGCTCGAGAGCGACGTTCATATTAACGAGCAGGATGCTATCGAAATTCAGGGAGATGCCGCGGACGGCGCGGCGCTTGAGGAGCGCTCGGTCAGCGTAGGCGTAAGAGAGGCGAGGATTTTTACAATGCCCGAGAGGGAATATGCCGAGGAGCTCTGCCGCATTGTGGGCGCTATCAGCGACGAGGTGGACGTTCTATATATCTGCGGCGAGGCCTGCGACGTCGAGCTTTGCACGGGGGAGAATGGGCGCGCCCTTCGCGGCAGTATACTTGTGCGTGCGCTCGTCGGTGTTAGAGGGAGCGAGCCCTGCCTTTACGAAAGGTATATACAGATAAACGAGGCCGTTGACGATGCCTGGGAGCTCGATGACGGAAGGACCGACATAGTTACGGTGATAAGCTCGCTCGTGCCGAGCGTTAACGCCGAGGAGGACGGAGTAAGCATTACCGTCTCGGCGATTGTCGAGCACCGTCTCCGCGGCTCTCTTTGCCGCGAGCTTAGCCTTCTTTGCGATTGCTATCGAACCGACAGGGGTGTCAGAAATGAGTATTCGGATTTCTCCTACACCACTCTTGTCGACACGGGTAAATCGAGCGAAAAATACGAGATGCGACTTGCAAAGGACACCTCTGGCTATGAGGGTGTGCGCGAGGTGCTCTGCTGTCGGGCGCACGTCAGAAGCGAGAGCGCTTCCACAGACGGTCGAGGGGTGAAAATCTCGGGTGAAATCCGCTTTAGTGGGGTGGCGTGCGAGGTTTTGGAAAACGGCGAGACGGTATTTGTTCCCGTGAGGCTCGACCTGCCCTTTGAGCAGAATGTAAATATTAATTGTCAAATATGCGACAATATGAGGATTGAGAGCAGAACGACGGTCGGGCGCGCCGATATTACCGTCGATGCATCGACCCTCTCTCTTACGGCTGAGCTCTCGGCCTTCGTATCGGTGCTCAGTGACGAGAGGGTACGCCGCGTGTCTGCCTCCGAGCTTACCGATGAGGAGTACGTAAGCTCGCCCTCGCGGGTCGTGGTATATTTCCCGACACCCGAGGATACCCTTTTCGAGGTGGCGCGGCGCTATCACACGACCCCAACGCGCGTGGCGAGCGTAAACTCGCTGACCGAGGAGTGTGTCAGCGACTCGGGCAGCAGAGATTCCTTAAGGGGTATTAAGCGCCTCGTTATCAAATAAAAGCACGCCCCGCGGTCTTGCCGCGGGGCGTGAAGCTTTTTTATGCTTGCTCTAACCAATTGCTTCCCACTGTCACGTCAACGGTAAGAGGGACGGAAAGGCTTGCCACGCCCTCCATTTCCTCCTTAAGAACCTGCTTGACCTTGTCGACGAGGTCTGCGCGTGCCTCTACGACGAGCTCGTCGTGCACCTGCATTACTATGCGGGCATCGAGGTTAAGCTCTTTGAGGCGCTTGTCAACTCTTATCATAGCGAGCTTCATAACGTCGGCGGCGGCGCCCTGAATGGGGGCGTTCATAGCCACGCGGCGGCCGAAGGCGCGGAGATTTCCGTTCTGCGAGCGGAGCTCGGGGATATATCTTCTTCTGCCGAAGGGGGTCGTAGTATAGCCGTCCTCCGCCGCGCGCTCGACAACCGTCTCAAGATAGCTGTCGATACCGGGATAGTTATACATATAGCTCTTGATATATTTCGATGCCTCGGGCACGCTCGTGCCTATATCCTTTGCGAGCGAGAAGCCGCTGATGCCGTAAACAATGCCGAAGTTAACCGCCTTCGCACGCTTTCTCATATCCTCGCTGACGAGCTCCTCGGGCACGCCGAAGACTGCCGCGGCGGTCTTTCTGTGTATATCCTCGCCCGTGCGGAAGGCCTCGCACATATTGTAGTCCCCGCATATGTGCGCGAGCAGGCGAAGCTCAATCTGCGAATAATCGGCATCGACGAGCATATAGCCGTCCTCGGCCACGAAGTGGCGGCGGAGCTCTCTGCCCATTTTAGTTCTTATGGGGATATTCTGTAAATTCGGCTCGGCGCTCGACAGTCTGCCCGTCGCGGTGAGCGCCTGCTTGAAATCGGTGTGTATTCGTCCGTTTTCGTCGGCAACGTCGGTAAGAGCCGTGGTATAGGTGCCGACGAGCTTAGTTACCTGTCTGTATTCGAGAATGTCGTCGATAATCGGCGATGCGTGGCGCAGGCTCTCGAGGGTCTCGGCATCGGTGGAATGCTTTTTCCCCGCGGGGAGCCCCATTTTATCGTAGAGCACGGCCGCGAGCTGCTTCGGGGAGTTGAGGTTGAATACCTCGCCCGCCTGCATATAGATTTTGTCCGCGAGCTCCTCTGCGAGCTCCAAGAGCGCGGCTCTGAACTCGGATATTCCCGCACTGTCGATTTTGAAGCCCCATTTCTCCACCCGTGCGAGCACGGGGAGCAGGGGGAGCTCGAGCTCGTCGAGGATATAGGTGAGTCCGTCGGCGTTTATTTTTTCGCGCAGCTTCTCTTCAAGAGAGAGGAGAAGCTCGGGGCAGTGTGCCTCGCGCGAAACACTCTTGCCGAGGAAGGAGGCCGCGAGGGAGGAAACCCCCGCACTGCCGCCGCCGGGGCTTATTACGTACTCGTAAAGCTGCAAATCGAGAAGCCTCGCACCCGTGGGGTCGACACCGCGCCTATCAAGCTCGTGCCAGAGCCGCTTTCCGTCGTAGCAAACTATCTCGGTACCCGAGAAAAGTGCGGAAACTACCGAAAAATCCCCCGAAAATGCGAGATTTTCTTCATTATAATATAAATATAGCACATCGCCCGAGAGCTCGGCGGCATATCTGCGGGGTATACTCGCGATTAGCTCCTCGGCGCTCGCCTCGCGGAAGGCGGGCTCGGCGTATTCCTCGCCCGAGGGGGTCTCGCCCTCGCCCTCCGCATCGAGACGCATCTTGACTATAAGCGAGTTAAGCTCAAGCTCGCTGAACTTGCGGTACAGACCAGCGCGGGAAATTCCGCGGTAGGCGAGCTCGTCGAGCGTGCGCCCGATTGGGGCATCGGTCGATATTTTTGCAAGGGTGCGGGAGAGAAAGGCGGCATCCTTATCGCGAAGGAGCTTCTCGCGCACGCCCTTTTTGATACGGGGGTCGTCTATGCTCTCATAGATGCTCTCGAGGGTGCCGAAGTCGCTGATAAGCGCCGCGGCGGTCTTCTCACCGATGCCCGCAACGCCGGGAATATTGTCGGAGCTATCGCCCATAAGCGCCTTCATCTCTACGAAGAGCTCGGGCTCTATGCCGTATTTTGCAAAAAACTCGTCTCTGTGCATCTCGAGCGTATCGCTGTTGGTTGCAAGAAGAACGGTGGTTTTGTCGTCGATAAGCTGTAAAAGGTCGCGGTCTCCCGAGAGAATATAGCTCTCGGTCGGCTCGGCGGCAGTGTGCGCCATGCGGGCGACGGTGCCCTGTATATCGTCGGCCTCAAAGCCCGGGAGCTCCATAACGTTGATGCCCATAAGCGAAAGACACTCCTTGGCATCCGCAAACTGCGAGAGCAGCTCCTCGGGGGTGGCGTGCCTGCCCGCCTTGTACTCCGCGTACATCTCGTGGCGGAAGGTCGGGTGCTTTAGGTCAAAGGCCGCAACCGCATAATCGGGCTTAATCCTGTCCATCTGGCGCGTGATTATATTAATCATACCGAAAATGGCGTTGGTGTGTCTGCCGTCCTTGGTCGTCAGAGGGCGAACGCCGTAGAAGGCTCGGTTGATTATACTGTTTCCGTCAATTACCAGTATTTTCTTCATCGTCGGTATTCTCCTCGTCGGGGCCGTCGGCCTCGGTATTTTCCTCGTTCGTGTCTTCCTCTGTGGGCTCCGTCTTTGGCTCCTCCGTAAGGAGGTCGTCGATAGAGAGCTGCGTTGCGTAGCGCTCCGAGAACTTGTCGCTAAGACGGCGCGCCTCGTCGGCACGCGCCTCGGCATAGGCGTCCATATTCTCAACGGCGAGGCTCGCCCTGTCCTCGGGGGCAGTTGCGAGCGCGAGCATTCGCGCGGTTATAAATATGAATACGGCGAGGGTGAAAACCGTCTCGGCTATCGAGTGCGAGATAATTTCTCCACGCAGAATATATACGATAAGGGAGGGGAGCGCCGAATATGCCGTAAGGAGCGATGCGGTAAGGCCGAAGGCCACGTATCCGCGCCACCTGCCGCGACCGAGAGAAATCCTCGTCTCGTAGAGAAAGAAGAGGGCGGCGAAGAGCAGAGCCATCTGGTCAACAACCTTGTTCGGCGAGTTTATGGGGAGAGCGGTGTCGAAATAGAGCATCGCCGCGTAAAGAGCGAGAAGGAGCACCGTCGCGAGTGAAAAATATGCGCGGGCCGAATTTCTGCGCTCGGTATAGAAGACGTTAAGGAAGAAGTGCCCGAGCGAGATAACGGCAAGAATAGCCGAGAGCAGTGCGAGCAGGGCGGGGACGCTTACGACCCTCACGCCGTCGAATATTCGGTCCTTACTCTCTTTTGCAAAGGCGGCGAGGTTGGCCGCAAGATATACGAGAGAGATGGCAACGGCGCCCGAGGGCAGATAGCAGGAGGCTCCGCCAAAGCTCATCTTAGGACTTCTCGGCGAGCCGAGGAAGGCGTAGGAGAGCATAACGAGTGCCGCCGTGATAACGGTAACCGTAGCGGCAAAAATCAGCGAATGACCGTCGTAATATCCTATTTCAAAGTTAAATCGGCGAACAAGAGCCAGCGTTCGCAGCGTGACCGCGGCGGCAATAGCAAGAAGCAAAAGCGGTAAATATATGCCAAGACGCTTCGTTTTCATCACAAATTTCCTTCATTTTAATTATATACGCGTGTGCGCGCGTACTTATTTTACAACAAAAATATGAACAAACTGTAAAGAAATGGCATAGTTGCTTAAAAAAAGCAAAATAAAGTGCTATAATAGGCGGCCACGGGGCGTATAGAGGGGCAAAGGGTAGATATTTTTGTGCATTATGCACTAAATGTCGGCAAAAAGTTCGTGAAAAATTTTCTAAAATATTTTTCACTTTTTTCCAAAAACTATTGCAATTTAAAATATTTTATAGTATAATTATTAGGCTTGATATGCGATGAAGCGGGAGGTGGCTGCCCATAGAGGCAGGGAATTTCCGTGGAGTATGTCCGATATTTAACCGGGCGAAGCAAGAGTGTTGCCGTATGGCAATCCGTGTTTTTAGTCGGTTCGTTGGTCAACTGCGGTAGACCTTATCGAACTGATTTTGTCAGGGCGTGTATGATACGCCCGGCACGGTGTGAAACCTCATCGCCCTTCTTAAAACGGTATTGAGCAATACTAACAAGGAGGACAACAAAAATGGCACAGGGAAAAATCAGAGTAAGACTCAAGAGCTATGATGCGACCATCATCGACGCCGCAGCGCAGAAGGTTGTAGAGGTAGCTAAGAGAAACGGAAGCAAGGTCAGCGGTCCTATTCCTCTTCCTACCGACAAGGAGATTATCACCATTCTCCGCGCGGTACACAAGTACAAGGACAGCCGTGAGCAGTTCGAGATGCGCACGCACAAGAGACTTATCGATATCCTTGACCCCCAGGCGAAGACTGTTGAGGCTCTTATGAGCATCGAGCTTCCCGCGGGCGTTGAGATTGAGATTAAGGGCTAATTCGAGGCGAGAGCCCCGACGGGAGCTTCAAATCCCGTAAGGGACGTTAGGTCCCACACCACGACCTCGTGGTCATGTTGGCGAGCTTCGCGTAAGCGAAAATCCAAGGCCGTCAACCAATAACCTATTAGGAGGAAAAAATGAAAAAAGGCATTATCGGCAAGAAGCTGGGTATGACCCAGATCTTCGACGAAAAAGGCAACGTGATACCCGTAACCCTGATTGAAGCAGGTCCTTGCGTGGTAGCACAGAAGAAGACCGTCGAGAACGACGGCTACGAGGCGGTACAGCTTGCATTCGAGGACGTTTCCAAGAAGAATCTCACGAAGGCTGTAATCGGCCATTTTGAAAAGGCTGGCGTCTCCCCCAAGAGACACCTCAAGGAGTTCAGACTTGAGAACAGCGCACTTGAGACCGGTTCGGTGGTAACCGTCGATACCTTCGCCGAGGGCGACAAGGTCGACATTACCGGTATCACCAAGGGCCGCGGCTATACCGGCGCTATCAAGAGATGGAACCTTCACAAGCTCAGAATGACTCACGGTGTCGGACCTGTTCACCGTCAGTCCGGATCTATGGGTGTTATCGACCCTGCGAGAATCTTCAAGAACAAGAAGATGGCAGGTCAGTACGGTAACGAGCAGGTTACTATTCAGAATCTCGGCGTAGTTAGAATTGACGCAGAAAAGAACCTTATCGCGGTTAAGGGCGCTGTTCCCGGAGCAAAGGGCGGCATCGTCTTCATCAGCGATTCGGTGAAAGCATAACGGAAGGAGGAAATCAAAATGCCTAATATGAAAGTTGTAG
>JAFVQW010000002.1 GCA_017504605.1 Clostridia bacterium | reverse complement strand
GGACTGTCAGACCCCGAGCGTGACCGAGCCGCAGCGAGACCTCACGCTCGAAGAACGACGATTTCTGCTCTAAATCCGTTCGCCCCGAGGTTCTGTCTCATCAAAAATTCACCGAATTTATATCTCTCGCCTAATTATTTCTCATTTCGCTTTGATTTTATTAATTTTTAATGAGACATCCCCTTTTACTATTGCGCCACGTAGACCCTTTTTTTGCTCCTTTTTTATTATTGATTTTTTCCCCGCGTGTGATATAATGTAAGCGAGGCTGTGCGAAAACCAAAATATGCACGGATTTTGGAGAATATTATGAGAGAATTAAGACTTGAGGAGCTCACCACCGAGCAGAAGCTCGGTATGGTAACTATCGCCTACATTCGTTCCGACAAGCCCGAGGAGGTCGACTACGTAATCGAGCGCGTTAAAAACCACTCGGTCGGCGCGGTATGGGTTCAGTTTGAATACGATACCGACGGAGAAACAATTAAGAAAATCAAGGAGGCTGCCGATTATCCCATTCTTATTATGTCCGACGCCGAGGCGGGCATAGGCGACTATATGATAGGCCGTCACAACGCTATCTCCTGCACGGGCAGCACTCATCTTGCATACGTCTTCGGCAAGGCCATTGCCGTCACGGCAAGGAACGCCGGCTATAACGTAATCTGTAACCCCGTACTCGACCTTATAAGCGGGAACGCGGTATGCGGAATGACGACCCGCTCGCTCGGCGGTGATAAGGAAAAGGTGACCGAGTACGCTATGGCAATCGCGCGCGGTATGCACGACGGCGGCGTTCTCACGGTGGGTAAGCACTATCCCGGCGCCACGCCCGAGGAGGCAATTCTCGACACGCATATGGCGGAAACCGCGTCGGATATGACGCGTGAGGAGCTTCTCGAATATAATCTCTATCCTTATATAAAGCTTAACGAGGCGGGGCTGCTCGACGGAATTATGACGAAGCACTCACGCTACGCAAAAATCGACCCTATCTACCCCGCGAGCCTCTCAAGGAAGCTTATTGACATCATTCGCGAGACGGGCTTCGACGGTATATCCCTCACCGACGCGCTTACAATGCACGGCGTGACGAGTAAGTTCGGCAAGGATACCTGTATTCCCCTCGCTGTCGGCAACGGCAACGACCTCGCCCTCGCCTTTAACCCCGATAACCGCTTCGCCTTTGACGCGATGGAGGAGGGCTACAAAAAGGGCTTAATCTCCGACGAGAGACTCGATGAGGCGGTGCGCCGTGTGCTCGAGGCTCAGCATAAGACGCTTGCCGAGCCGAAGTACACCTCGCTGACCGAGGAGGATATCTCGGACTTCCGCCGTCTCGATACCGACGGCATAGCTCTCGTAGCAGACGAGGGTATATCCCCGACGCTCTCTCCCGAGGGCAAGCACTTTTTCGTCATCATCACCGAGCGCAGTATTGACGCGACGAGCACGGATAAGCTCGCGCTTGACACCTTTACTCACTTCTGGCATAACCCCCTTAAAATTTCCGAGAAGATAAAGGAGATGTTCCCGAACTCCGACGTTGATTTTCTTCCTCACTTTCCCTCCATATCCAACAATATGACGATAATGAGCAGGCAGTACGGCTACGACGACGTCGTGTTCGTCACTTTCTTTTACGGCAGACCCTGTATGGGACACGAGGAGCTGACCGCACGCGTTCGCACGGTTTTCGACTCTCTTCAGGTAACGAACCGAATTTCCGCCGTAATCCACTACGGAAACCCCTTCGTCCTCGAGGACCTGCCGCATATACCGAGGGTTATAACCGCGCCCGGCTCGTTTAACGCCACGCTCGCCGCAATCGAGGTTCTCGCAGGCACGCGCGAGGCAAAAGGCGTTATCCCCTATGAAGTAAAGCTTAAGTAAAATTTTCCGCGCCCGAGAAATTAAACTCTCGGGTGCGTTTTTATTGACTTTATAATAAAATAATGCTATAATTTTCTCGGAGGATTTAAATATGACACCTGTTATGACACCTGTAATTCTTACAGCCGTGGGTGTCGGCGGCGCTACCGTCGTCGGCGCGCTTATCGGCTTTGCCTTTAAAAAAATATCTCACACCATATCGGATATAATTATGTCCTTCGCGGCGGGCGTAATGCTCGCGGCGGCACTGCTCGGCCTTATTATACCGAGCCTCGAGCGCGGGGGTGAATACGCCCTTCTTAAAACTATCCCCTCGATTTTCGTCGGCGCGCTCTTTCTAAACCTGCTTGACAAGCTCGTTCCCCACCTGCATAAGCTCGCGGGAGTGGACGTCGAGAGCCATAAGAACGGCTCGCTTGGCAAGGTTCTCCTGTTCGTCAGCGCGATAGCGATACACAATCTGCCCGAGGGAATTGCCGCGGGCGTCGGCTTCGGCTCGGGCAACAATGCCGAGGCGGTGATGATTGCTCTCGGAATTGCGCTTCAGAATATCCCCGAGGGTATGATTATTATTGCACCGATGCTTGCCGCGGGGGTGAAGCCCTCTCGCACGCTTCTTCTCGCCTCGCTGACGGGTCTTGTCGAGGTTGTCGGCACCTTCATCGGCTACTTTGCCGCCCGAGCCTCGGAGGCTATACTGCCCGCCGCTCTTGCCTTCGCGGGCGGAACCATGCTCTACGTCGTGAGCGACGAGATGATACCCGAGACCCACGCGCACGGCTATCAGCGCGGCGCGACCTACGCACTTCTTGTCGGCTTCTGCCTCATGCTCGCGGCCGACGTTCTTCTCGGCTGACCCCGCCGAGAAAATTTTACCGTTTTCTGTTGAATTTCGGCCCCTCTTATGCTATACTTTATTTAAAAATTAAGAATAAATATTTTCATTTCCACGGAGGCACACTATGCTCGACCTTAAAACCAAGTCCGAATACGAAAGAAGAATTAAGGGTGTACTTATCACCGAGGAGGAAATTGCCCGCGAGGTTAAGCGTGCGGGAGCCGAGATTGATAAAATCTACGACGGCCGTCCCATTCTTCTTGTCAGTATACTTAAGGGCTCGTTCGTATTTCTCGCCGACATCTGCCGCGCGGTAAGCGTGCCGAGCGAGGTCGCCTTTATGTGTGCGAAGAGCTACTACGAGGGCACCGTATCCTCGGGTGTCGTTAAAATCACTATGGACCTCGACATGGACATCTCGGGCTATCACGTCGTTATTATAGAGGATATAGTAGACACGGGCAGAACCCTCTCGGACATTATCCGTATCCTCAGTGCGAGAAATCCGCTGTCGATGCACGTCGTCACGCTGCTTGACAAGCCCTCGCGCAGACTCGTGGATTTCAAGGCCGACATATCCCTCTTTACCATTCCCGACCGCTTCGTTATCGGCTACGGCCTCGACTGCGGCGAGTATTACAGAAATCTTCCCTATATTGCGGAATACGAAGAATAATAATCCGAGCCTTTGTCATAATTATCATAGGACGGAAAAAAGGAAAACCAAAAATGCAAATAACAAATGACGTAAAATATATCGGTGTAAACGATAGAAAAACCGACCTCTTCGAGGGTCAGTATCCCGTGCCGAACGGCATCGCCTATAACTCCTACGTTATTCTCGATGAGAAAATCGCCGTATTCGACACGGCCGATGCCGCCTTCAGCGACGAGTGGCTCTCAAACCTTGAGGGCGCGCTCGCGGGGCGACTGCCCGATTATCTCGTCGTGCTTCATATGGAGCCCGACCACTCGGCGAGCATAATGCACTTTGCCGAGCGCTATCCCGAGGCACAAATCGTCACCTCGGCCAAGGCTCTCACGATGATAAAGAACTTCTTTGGCAAGGACCTCTCGCACCGCGCCGTCACCGTCGGCGAGGGCGATACACTCTCCCTCGGAAGGCACACTCTGACCTTCCTCACCGCGCCCATGGTTCACTGGCCCGAGGTTATCGTGGCCTACGACTCGCTTGACAAAATTCTCTTCTCGGCCGATGCGTTCGGCAAGTTCGGTGCACTCGACTGCGAGGAGGACTGGGCCTGCGAGGCGAGAAGATATTACTTCGGAATAGTAGGAAAGTACGGTGCTCAGGCACAGGCACTGCTTAAAAAGGCGGCCTCGCTCGATATAGAGCTTATCTGCCCTCTGCACGGCCCCGTGCTTCGCGAGAACCTCGGCTACTATATCGGTCTATACAACACCTGGTCGAGCTACACGCCCGAGGAGCGCGGCGTGCTTATCGCCTATACCTCGGTCTACGGCAACACCCGCGCGGCGGCAGAGGCGCTTTATAAAATGCTCAGAGAGCGCGGGGTCAAGACCGTGCTCACCGACCTCGCACGCTCGGATATGACCGAGGCGGTTGAGGACGCCTTCAGATATTCTCACCTAGTGCTCGCAACTACGACCTACAACAACGACGTCTTCCCACATATGAAGGAATTTATAAACCACCTCACCGAGCGCAATTATCAGAACCGCACGGTGGCCCTTATCGAGAACGGCAGCTGGGCCCCCACCGCCGCGAAGACCATGCGCGCTATGCTCGAGGGCTCGAGGAGCATCACCTTCATAGAGCCAACGGTTAGAATTCTCTCGGGTGTTACCGAGGCGAATATTGCCGAGCTCGAGCAGATGGCAAACAGCTTAATGTAAACAAAAATTAACAAATACAAAGGAGAAGCACAATGAACGACAACAAGTTTTATATTTGCGAAAGATGCGGAAACCTCGTCGGTATGATACACGCCTCGGGCGTTTCCATGGTTTGCTGTGGGCAGAAGATGACCCCCCTCACACCCGGCACGACCGATGCGAGCGTGGAGAAGCACGTTCCCGTTGCCCTCGTTTCGGACGACACCGTTACGGTTAAGGTCGGCTCGGTCACTCACCCCCAGAGCCCCGAGCACTACATAGCCTGGATTTACCTGGAGACAAATCGCGGAGGACAGCGCGTTGCGCTTGAGAAGGACGGCGAGCCTGCCGCTACCTTCAAGCTCGCCCCGGGCGAGAAAGCCGTCGCGGTATACGCATACTGCAATCTCCACGGGCTGTGGAAGAGCGAAATTTAATTTTTGAAAGGATATAGGAAAAATGAAAAAGTACGTTTGCGACGTTTGCGGCTGGGAATACGACGAGGCGGCAGGTGATGCCGAGCTCGGAATTGCCCCCGGCACTAAGTTTGAGGACCTCCCCGATGACTTCGTCTGCCCCCTTTGCGGAGTAGGCAAGGACGAGTTCTCGGAGGCTTAAGATTAAAGGTAAAGGAAGAGACTACAAAGCGTAGCCTCTTCCTTTTTGTTTTCGGTTATGCCGAAACGCGATAGCCTAACTTAATCTTACTATCACAAGATGTGCCGATACGGGCTCGGTTCCGCCCGCGTTCGGCGTAATAGTCAGTGCCTCGGCGGTTCCCTCGGGATTTGCAACCGAGATAACCGTGCCCGCCGTCGCCGTGAGAAGAGCCGTACCGACAATCTGTGATGTGCCCGTTGCCCTGCCCGCCACGGTGTAGCCGAGCTCGGCACCGTTTGCCGTCAGCACGAGCTGTCCCGCCTCGGTGACGGAGACCTGGAACATAACGAGGTAAACTCCCGCCTCGACAAGATTGAAGGAGCTCGCATCTGCACGGGTTATACCGTCGGAAACTGCACCGTCTCTCGGGAAATCCACCGCCGTGCCCGCCGCAACGGTATCGGCATTATCTCCGGGCGCGAGCGCGTAGAAGTCGGCGTATGCGAGCACGCCCCCGGGTATACCCTGCGGACCTGCGGGACCTGTCGCGCCCTGAGGACCTGCGGGACCTGTCGCGCCCTGCGGACCTTGAGGGCCAACCTCGCCCTGCGGACCCTGCGGACCTGTCGCGCCCTGAGGACCTGCGGGACCAACCTCACCCTGCGGGCCTGCGGGACCTGTCGCGCCCTGAGGACCTGCGGGGCCAACCTCACCCTGAGGACCCTGAGGGCCTGTCGCACCTGCGGGACCTGCGGGACCTGTCGCACCCTGCGGGCCTGCGGGGCCAACCTCACCCTGAGGGCCCTGAGGGCCAACCTCACCCTGCGGACCTTGGGGACCAACCTCGCCCTGCGGACCTGCGGGACCCTGTGCACCCTCGGGACCCTGTGCACCCTCGGGACCCTGAACACCCTGGGGGCCCTGTATGCCCTGAACGCCCTGAGGCCCTATAGGGCCTATCTCACCCTGAGGGCCCTCGGGTCCTCGCGGACCCTCGGGACCGCGCGGGCCTATCGGCCCGGGCACCCCGCACTGACAGCACGAGCCACAGCCGCACGAGCCACAGCCGCTCGAGCCACAGCTTCCGCCTATTCTCGTATAAGATGAATAGCAGCCTCCGTAATTGCTTCTGTTATTCATTTTTTCTCCTTTTCTTTTATTTTCCTGCCGCAGTACTGCGGCCGACGGCTTTTTGCCGTCACTTACATTATATGACGGCGTTTTTTTACTTGTGCTACGCCAAAGTTTACACTCGGGCTTGTATTTTTCTCGGATTTGAGGTACAATAATAAAAAACTCTTCAAAAAGGAAAAAATATGGATAGCTTAAAGAAAAGATACGGCCTCTCCACCGCTATATGTATGGTAGTGGGAATAGTCATCGGCTCGGGCGTATTCTTCAAGGCGCAGGACGTGCTCGACGAGACGGGGGGCGATGCCGCGCTCGGCGTGCTCGCCTGGATTATCGGCGGCGCGGTAATGGTTACCCTCGCGGCGACCTTTGCCGTTCTCGCGACGAAATACGAGCGTGTCGGCGGTGTCGTCGATTACGCCGAGACGCTCTGCGGTAAGACCTACGGATATTTCGTCGGCTGGTTTTTATCGCTTATATATTTCCCCGCTATGACGAGCGTGCTCGCCTGGGTGTCGGCGAGATATACCGTCGTCGCGCTCTTCGGTGTCAGCTCGGTCAGCGAGCGGGCGCTCTTCGGCCCCGAGTGCATCGCTATTGCGGCGCTCTACCTCGTGCTTTCCTATTTTATAAATGCCGTTGCCCCGCGCCTCGCGGGTAAAATTCAGGTCAGCGCGACGGTAATCAAGCTTATTCCGCTTTTCGTCATCGCAATAGTGGGTGTCGCCGTCGGCAGCTTTAACGGCACTCTCGGCGAGAGCCTCTCGGCGCCCGTCGCGCGCGGCGGGGGAAGTCTCTTTGCCGCGGTGTCCTGCACCGCCTTCGCCTACGAGGGCTGGATAATCGCAACCGCGATTAACGCCGAAATCAAAAACGCGAAGCGTAATCTCCCGATAGCACTCACCGTCGGCGCCGCGGTTATCGTCCTCGCCTATCTTCTCTTTTATCTCGGCGTGCTCGGCCTCGCGGATACCGATACGCTCCTCACCGAGGGAACCACGGCGGCCTTCGATACGCTCGGCCCGTTTTTCTCCTCGGTTATAAATATGCTCGTCGTCGTGTCCTGCCTCGGCACGCTCAACGGCCTGATGCTCGCCACGACGCGCGGAATTTTCGCCCTCTCGGTAAGAGGCGAGGGCGTCAGCCCGAGTACCTTCTCCGAGGTAGACAGACACACGAACACACCGCACAACTCGGCCTCGCTCGGACTTCTTCTTACCGCGCTCTGGCTCTTCTACTTCCTCGGCAGTCAGTTCTTCGGCTGGTTCGGCGCTCTGCGCTTTGACAGCTCCGAGCTCCCCGTTCTTACTATATACCCGCTCTACGCACCTATCCTTATCAGCTTTATGATAAAGGAGCGCGGCACGCACCCCGCACTTCGCTTCGTTCTTCCCTCTCTTTCTCTTGTCGGCTGCGGCATTATGGTCGCGGCGAGCATATTCCGCCACGGTAGCGAGGTGCTCGCGTATCTTCTGGTTTTTGCGGCCATTATGCTTCTTGGCGCCGCCTTCCTTTTCTTGAACCGAAAAAGGAAAAAGGATATTGAAATTTCCGAAAGGGTGTAGTATAATGTTCTTGCAAGAACATTTCACTTTTGAAAGGAAAACTAAAAATGATTGTTGGAACTATTAAGGATGCGGCAAAGTATACCTCTGTGAACGAGAGCTTCGGCGTTGTTTTTGAGAAGCTCGCGGCTATCGTGCCCGGCATCGCTGCCAAGGAGATTATCAAGGAGGGCAGCGTATGGTACGGCGCGCCCGGCGGCGACGGCGCACACGCGAAACAGAGAGAGGCCGACCCCGTCTTCGAGGCTCACAGAAACTTCATTGATATTCACTATATCGTAAAGGGCGAGGAGACCTTCGGCTACAACGACATATCCCACCTCACCGTAACCGAGGAATACGACCCCGCGCGCGACGTGCTCTTCCTTAAGGGCCATATTAACGAAATTAAGCTTCGTGCCGGCGACTTCTGCGTAGTATTCCCCGAGGATGCTCACGTACCCTGTATGGACTGCGTCGAGGGACATATCCGTTGCGTTGCTAAGATAAGAGTTTAATAGCGCTCCGAAACAGAAAGGGGCTGCTTCATTTAGGCATAACCCAAAAAGAGCGAAGATTCCGTAAAAACACGGTTTCTTCGCTCTGCTTTTTTGCCTTGTGATTTTTTAAGGTTGAAATTCTACGAATTTCTCTTTTTTATGCTCTTTTTGTATCGCCGTTTCCTCGCTCGACGTACCTTTGTACGCCTCACGCTCGGAGAACGACGATTTCTGCTCTAAATTAAGCGAGCCCCGAAGGCGCTTCGCACTAAGAATTCAGATTTTCTTCATTAAATTTTCAAATGCGCTTGATTTATCTGAATTCTTAATGCCTCAGCCCCTTTCTATTTTATATGCCTCTCTATCGCCTCAAAGGCCTCGTCGCTTATATCGTGCTCAATCTTGCACGCATCGAGCGCCGCCTGCTCCTCGGACACGCCGAGGCTAATAAAGAAGCGTGTCAGAATGTTGTGCCTCTTATATATCTTCTCGGCGATTTCAAGCCCCTGCTCGGTTAGCGAGATATGCCCGACGGCATCTACGCTGACGTACCCGCCGCTCTTTAAAAGACCGACGGCACGGCTGACACTCGGCTTCGAGAAGCCCATATGCTCGGACACGTCCACAGAGCGCACGTCGCCGCCCCCCTTGGACAGGACGTATATCGTCTCAAGATACATCTCCGCCGATTCCTGGATCCGCATTTCTCCTCCTATTAAACGGACGGGCGCCCTTCCGCGCCCGTCCTCTTTGCTTTACGCTATGTTAATCGGCTGATAGCCGTAGGTGTAGGTTACGTTAATCTCGGTAGAGGTATCAACCGTCTGCTCGGCCTCATTACCGGGAATGAGCCAAAATATATTGACCCCCGTGACGAGCGCGCCGTCGTCGATAATCGAAACGCGAACGTCGGCCTCAACCGCAATTCCGAGAACCTCCGCGGTGTTCTCCGCCTTCACGTAAAAGCTGAGGGTATGGTCGGAATAGCTAATCTCCTCGAGATGCTTCTTAACGAGGTTAAGCGCAATCGCACCCTTGGTAGGAATGTCAATGGTCGCTTCCTTGTCCCACTTACCCTTACGGTCGGTGCGAACACCTCTGCCCTCTATGTATTCCTTTACCGTGGAAACCTCTTCCTTGGTGGGAACAACGGTCTGGCCCGAGCCCTCGTCGGTCGTTCTCATTCTCTCATATTCCTCGGTGTATACCGCGGCGGCCTTACCGTCAACGGAGCCGGTGGTGAGAGTGTAGGTGCCGAGAAGCTCCTGCTCGCCAAAGCGCTGAGTGGTGCTTGCCACCATTCCCGTCGGATTGCTCGCCTCGTATCTCTCGATTGCCGCCTTAACCGCCTTCTTCTTACCGCAGGCGGTAAAGAGTGAGAGTGACATCACAAGGACGCAAAGTATTGCTACAAACTTCTTCATATCTCTATCCTTTCCGTGTCGGATTACATACCCTCGGGGAAGTCAAGGGTAACGGGGCTATACGAATACGAGGTCTCGATAGTAACCGAGGCGCCGCCCGTCGTGGTATAGGAAACGCTGACGCGCCTTGCATAGGTTCCGTCGGTCTCAACGCGGATTGAAATATCGCCCTCAGCCGAAATCTTAACACCGAAAACCTTCTCGCTGTTCGCGGCGGTAACGCTCGCGGTAAGCACGAGGCCGTCGTCGGAGACGTAGGCGTTCTTAAGATTGCCCTCGCTGAGCGCGAAGCTCGTAACGTTGAGCGCGGGAAGAGCACTGTCAAAGGCATCGCCCACCGTCGTGGACTTACCGCCCTTGAGGCAGAGCGCACCGTCGATAGCCTTTCTCATCTCGGTCGTGCCGTCGGCAACGGCCTCGTCAATTGTGCGAAGCCTCTCGTAGGCATACTCGAAAATGAAGTCGTCGCCGTTAACGCGAAGAGTGTATTCTCCGAGGAAGTCTCCCGCCTCGGCGCTCTTATAGGTGGTATAGGTCGTAGCGCTCGTGGGCCTCGACGCCGCAACGACGTCGTATATATCAACCTTCTTCTTACAGGATGCGAGACCGGACACGGCACAAACCGCAAGCGCAAGAACGAGAACTATGGAAAGCAGCTTTTTCATAGGGTTACCATATTACCTTTCGTAAGTGGTCGGTATATTTTACTATTATAATTATACATTTTATATTAATGCTTGTCAATAGGCATTAAAAACGAAAGTTTTTTAATATCGACGAAAATTGCCCGTGCATTTTATTAAAAGTAACTAAATTACGGCAAAAATACACAAAAATACAAACGGCGAGTGCGGGACTCGCCGTTTGTTACTTTACAAAATAAGCCGCGTCTTATTTAGCGCTCAGGTATCCCTCTCTGTAAAGCAGCTCGGCAATAAGCACCGCACCGCCCGCCGCACCGCGAAGGGTGTTGTGCGACAGACCCACGAACTTGTAGTCGTAAACGCTGTCGGGACGAAGACGGCCGACGCTGACACCCATACCGCCGTAAAGGTCGCGGTCGAGCCTCGTCTGAGGACGGTTATCCTCCTCGAAGTAGGTAATAAACTGCTCGGGCGCCGAGGGCAGACCGAGGGTCTGCGGCTTACCGCGGAAATTACGCCACTCACTCAGTATCTCTTCCTTCGTGGGCTTGTTCTCAAATCTTACGAACACCGCCGCCATATGGCCGTCGGTAACGGGCACGCGAAGGCACTGAGTGGTGATAACAGGGCTCTCGGCGGGAACAATCTCTCCGCCCTTAACCTCGCCCCAAACGCGAAGGGGCTCGCGCTCGCTCTTCTCCTCCTCACCGCCTATAAAGGGAATGAGGTTGTCTATCATCTCGGGCCACTCGTTAAAGGTCTTGCCCGCGCCGCTGATAGCCTGATAGGTCGTAGCGACGACCTCCTTAATGCCGTACTTAAGAAGCGGGGTGAGTGCGCCGACGTAGGACTGAATGGAGCAGTTAGGCTTAACGGCAATGAAGCCGCGCTTAGTGCCGAGGCGCCTTCTCTGCGCCTCTATTACCTCGAGGTGCGCATCGTTAACCTCGGGAATTACCATGGGAACGTCGGGTGTCCATCTGTTCGCGGAGTTGTTCGATACGACGGGAATTTCCGCGCGAGCGTATCTCTCCTCGAGCGCGCGGGTGTCGTCCTTCGACATATTGACCGCGCAGAAGACGAAGTCGACGAGTGCGCCGACGGTGTCAACCTCGTCGGACGAGATTACCGTCATTTTTGCAATTTTTTCGGGACAGGGGGTAGTCATCTTCCATCTGCCCTCAACAGCCCGCTCATAGGACTGACCCGCGGAGCGGGGGCCCGCGACGAGTGCCGTTATCTCAAAATACGGATGCTCGTTAAGAAGCATGATAAATCTCTGACCCACCATGCCCGTAGCACCGATAATACCAACCTTAAGCTTGTTCATAATACACCTCCGAACAAAAACCTTTTGAATATTGCTTATTGTAGCACACTTTCGCCGATTAGTCAACATTCTTTATGAATATTTTAGATAAAAATATATGGGAAAAGCACCCTTCGGACGGTGCTTTTCCGTCCGAGGGTGCTTTTGCGATTGCCTCTTTGACCTTTACTTGTTGATAATCGAGATATTCTCGGGAGAAATTCCCGTCGTATCGTATACGATAGCGAGAATTTGCGCCGCCTCGGCCGCCTGAAGGCTCTCGGCACCGACGATTACGCTGACCGAGCCCTCGGAGATGACGGCAACGCACTCCTCAAAGCCCTTCGCACGAACAAGGGTCTCGATGTTGGCCTCGTTCTGAATATCGAGGGCAATTTGCGAGATTTTCGCGCTTGCCTCGGCCTTCGCCTCGGCGCTCGCCTCGTCGCTGTCGGTTATGAGCTTAAGCACGTCGATAGCCTCGTCACGAGACTGTTGACGGTTAAGAGCGGTCGTGGTGAAATAATCCTCACTCACTCCCCCGCCCGTGCTCTCGGTGCCGCCCGTGTTATCCGACATATTGTTGTCGCCGAAGCCCATAGCATCTACGGGGTCGTAAAAAAGACGGTAGTTCACGTACACCGCCGCGCCGATGATAACCACGGCGAGAAATACCGCGAGGCTCTTCGCTCCGCGAGAGGAAAAGAAGCTTTTGATTTTTTGCTTGTTCATTGTATTCGCACTCCTTTGGAATTGTTACTTGGTAAAGATTATGAGCCGGGCGGGCCGTCTATTCCAAAAAGCGGTAAATTATTCGAGCCTCGCTATGTAAATTCTGTTCGAGCCTATTCCGTAGAGTGCCGTAATGAGGTCGGTAAGGCTCCGTCTCACCGCCGCCCTGTCCGCGCCGTCGCAGGCAATACATACACTCATAACCCGCTCCCCCGAGCGGTAGCCACTGTCCTCGTAGCTTATCATCACCCGACATCTGCCCACCCCCTCGACGGAGGAGCAGAGCTCGGCGAGGCGAGCCTCCTCGTCGGTATAAAGCGTGTCGTTATTCTCCGTGCGGGAGCGCGACGTGCCGAGGACACCGAAAAGAAGAAGCATAAGCCCGACGGCAAGAAGCACCACCGCCCTCGGCATATTCCCGCCGCTCCGAAGAAGCGAGATAAGACGGCTACCTAAGCCTGATTTCGACCGTACATTCTGCTCCACCCTTATCACCCCCGAAAATTTCTTCCGCATATTCCTCGATAGCCCTCGTATCGGAGAGGACGCCCCCGCCCGTGAGCGTGACGAATATCCGCCCCGCCGTAAAGTCTTTTATATCAAGCTCTAAAATTCTCACGCTTATATTCTCCTTATCTATCCCGAAGCGCTCGGATATGGCCGAGGCGAGGCCGTCCTCTGCCGCCTCGGTCGCCGTCTCGTAATAAATCTCGCCGCCCGTACCGTCTCCGCCCGCGCCCGAGTAGTCACCGAGCGCCCCCGATATTCCGCCGACAAGGGCAGGCAGTGGCGATACTATTATATAAAGAAGATACACCCCGATGCAAAAGGAAATAACGGGACGTGCCCTCTTTGGGGCGGCCTCCTCGCCGACGGTAATCACCGTCGCGGCGGCAATAAGCAGAAGAATATAATCAAGCACCTCGCTCATACAAGCCCCACCCCGCTTTTCACAAACAAAACAATCTCAAAAATGTAAACAATACACGACAAAAAGTAGACCGAAATCAGCGCATCAATAGCCCCTCTTATAGCCGAAAAGCTCCGCACGCCCTCCCTCGAGCCCGCAAGCTCGAGAAAAATCAAGGACAGCGACACGGATAGGCGCATAAGCAAGAGCCGCACCCCCGTCCCGAGCGAAAGCGATATAATAACGAGCACGCCCCCCGCCCCGATTATATCGCCTACGTAGGAGAGCCCCGAGCTTAACGCGCCGAGCGCGCCCGAGACCGCCCCGCCGACGACGGGTATCATTCCCGAGGCGGCGTATTTTGCCGCGCGCAGGGCCGCACTGTCGGCGGCCGAGGCGACGAGGGTTTGAAGCGACAGTATACCGAGCACCCCCGCCGTCATAATTCCGAGGCCGAAGGTGAAAAAGGAGCGCACGCCCCTCGCCACCCCCTCGGCGGCTCCGCCGAGGGCCGCACCGACAAGAGAGGACGCGAGCACCGCACGCACGAGGGTTGTCAAGAGCGCCGCCGTGCCGTTTCCAAACACGGTAAGCGTTAGCGATAGCCCCGCCGTCTGTACCCCCGCGCTCGCTGCGGCGCCGCCCGCGGCGCTAAGCGCACTGACGAGCGTGCCAATACCGAAAAAGAGCTCGGAGAGCTCCCCAAGCGCCGCCGTTATTGCTTTGGCCGTGTCTGCAAGCTCTCCCCAGACGAGAAGCACGGCGGCGACCGATACCGAGAGCCGCACGGGCGAGCGCAGTCTCCCCTCTGCGAGCCCCGCGAGCGCTATCAGCACCGCCGCGCCGAGGAGCAGTGAGAAGAAGCCGAGAGAGCCCGAAAGCCCGCGGCTTATCGCCTCCCCGAGCTCTGAAAATATCCCCCCGTCGGATATTCTCTCGGTCAGCACGCTCGGGTCGGCAAGCGAGGCGTAGCCGTCGGGTAAGAGCTCCTCGAAATCCGAGAGAAATTCATCGGCAATACCGCCGTTCTGTAAGGCTATATTTTTATTTCTAAGCATTTTTTACTAACTCCGCCGCAATTTTAAGTATTTCCCCAAGCTTTGGCAGCGAGAGCAAAATCAGCTCCGCGCGCCCCGCGAGCTCCACCGCCTCGCCAAGGCCGCTCTCTCCCGCCTCGCGGCACAGGTCGGAGACCGTGCCGAAAAGATAACCGCTCCCGAGGACGAGAAGCGCAAAGCGCACCGCCTCTGTCGCACCGAGTGCCGAAACGGTCCCGAGCAGCCCGTCCACACCTTCTCCGATACGTCCGAGTGCGTAGGTGAGGATAAGGAGCACGCCGAGCACCGAAAAGAGCCTCGCCCCACGCCAGCCGCTCTCGCGCAAAATAAGCGCGAGCGAGAGAAGGAGCACCGCCGCCGAGGGAATGTTAAAAAGCGCACTCATAGCCCGAACACCCGACGGAGGGTGTCAAAGAGCACGCCTATCTTCTCGACGAGTAAAATAAGCACTATTACAATTCCCGTTATGGATACGAGAGTAGACTGCTCCTCACGCCCCGCCTTGCTTAGTATCTGGCAGGTCACGGTGACTATCATTCCTATACCCGCCACCCGCATTATAAGCTCTATATCCACTTCTTTTTTCTTTTCTCCTTTTTTAAAATTAATGTAAAAACACTTGACAATGCCCGAGCCGTGTGTTAAAATAAGAAATCACTGGAAACTCCCTTTTTGACAGGGGTTGTCCTCTATCGCCCTCTTTTGACAAGTGAAAGGAATATTTGCGAAATGAAAACTACCGGTATTGTTAGGAAAATCGACGAGCTCGGCCGCATAGTTATACCGAAAGAGATGCGCCGCGTTACAGATATTAAAAACGGCGACCCCGTCGAGATTGAGCTCGAGGGTGATAGGATTGTCCTTACGAAGTATGCTCCCACCTGCATCTATTGCGGCAAGGATAGCGGAATTACCGAGTTCCGTGGCAAGAAAATCTGCTTCGTATGCATTGACGAAATAAAGCGAGAGATGTAATTCACCGCCCCGCGAAACCTCGCGGGGCTTTATTTTGTCTTTTTTCGCTCTCTTTCGCGGCCAAAAAACTGCCGCGGCATCTTGATTTTCTTTATCGGTTATGGTAAAATATATTGTAAAGAGAAATTATTTATTACATTTTATAAACAGGAAAGGATTTTTTCACAAATGAAGGTTGTAACTTTTGGTGAAATTATGCTCCGCCTCGCTCCCGAGGGCTATCTCCGCTTTACTCAGGCGGATAAGTTCGGCGTCGTTTACGGCGGCGGTGAGGCAAACGTGTCGGTATCTATTGCGAACTACGGTCTTGAGTCGGTTTTCGTTACCAAGCTCCCGAAGCACGAGATAGGTCAGAGTGCGGTTAACGCGCTTCGCAGATACGGCGTTGATACCTCGAAAATCGTCCGCGGCGGCGACAGAGTAGGTATCTATTTCAACGAGAAGGGTGCTTCTCAGCGTCCCTCCAAGGTCATCTACGACCGCGCACATTCGGCTATTGCCGAGGCTTCGCCCTCCGACTTCGATTGGGAGAAGATTTTCGAGGGTGCCGATTGGTTCCACTTTACGGGTATTACTCCCGCTCTTAATCCTACCGTTGCGGACATCTGCCTTGATGCCTGCCGCGCGGCTAAGGCGAAGGGCGTTAAGATTTCCTGCGACCTCAACTTCAGAAAGAAGCTCTGGACGAGAGCCGAGGCACAGGCTACCATGACCAAGCTCTGCGAGTACGTTGACGTCTGCATCTCCAACGAGGAGGACGCTCACGACGTATTCGGCATCGATGCCGAGAACACCGACATCGCGGGCGGTAAGCTCAATCACGAGGGCTACAAGTCGGTTGCACGTCAGCTTGCCGAGAAATTCAACTTTGAGAAGGTTGCTATCACGCTCCGCTCCTCTATCAGCGCTAACGACAACGACTGGGCGGCGCTTCTCTACGATGCTAAGTCGGGCGAGTACTGCTTCTCTAAGTCCTATCATATGCACATCGTTGACCGCGTAGGCGGCGGCGACAGCTTCGGCGGCGGCCTTATCTACTCCTGTCTCTCGGGCTTCTCGACCCAGGATGCGGTAGAGTTTGCCGTTGCGGCATCCTGCCTCAAGCACTCTGTTGAGGGCGACTTTAACCTTGTCAGCGTTGACGAGGTGAAGGCTCTTGCGGGGGGCAATGGTACCGGCCGTATCCAGAGATAACGGGGCTTCGGCCTTTTGGCATAACCGAAAACAAGAGGGAAGAGGTTTAGTTATAAGCCTCTTCCTTTTCTCTGTTGTGTTTCGTAGGCTTGGCTTATGTTGAAAACCTACGGTTTTCTTCGTTTTTATTCTTGTTTTCTATCTTCCCTCGCTCCCTCTCGATGTACCCTCGTACACCTTCGGGTCGCGATGAAAGATTTCTGCTCAAAATCCCTTTGCCCCTCGGGGCTTCGGCCTTTTGGCATAACCTAAAACAAAAAACGGTGGGGTCTTTTAACCTCACCGTTTGTTTTTTAGTCCGTTTGCTATGCCAAAAGGCCGAAGGCGTGGAACTATCTTTTCCAATACTTCCTATCAAGCGAGCGGTACATTATTGCCTCGGCAATATGCTCCTCGCCTATTTTCTCCGAGCCGTCGAGGTCGGCAATGGTTCTCGCAACGCGAAGCACTCTGTCGTGCCCTCTCGCCGAGAAGCCGAGCGCATCGAAGGCCGCGCGCAAAAGCTCCGAGGCGTCCTCGTCGAGCTCGCAGTGGCGGTGGAGCATCTCGGGCGGCATCTTCGCGTTCAAGACGTCGGGATTGTCCCCCGCGGCGCGAAGGCGGCGGCGCGCGAAGCGGCGTGCCGCGTTTACCCTCTCGCGAATTTTCTCCGAGGGCTCGCCGCGCTCGGTCTTGCCCGAAATCTCGTCGTAGGAGACGGCGGGCAGCTCTATCTCAATATCTATTCTGTCAAGCAGCGGGCCCGAGACCCTCTCAAGGTACTTGGAAATCGACTGCGCCGTGCAGGTGCACTGACGGGTCGGGTCGCCGAAGAAGCCGCATCGGCAGGGGTTCATAGCGCACACGAGCATAAACGAGGTGGGATATTTCACCTTCGACGCGGCGCGCGTAACGGTAACCGCACCGTCCTCGAGCGGCTGACGGAGCGCCTCGGTAACGCTCTTCGGGAACTCGGGGAGCTCGTCGAGGAAGAGAACGCCGTTATGCGCGAGCGAAATCTCGCCCGGGCGCGGGTGCTGACCGCCGCCGACCATTCCCGCGGCGCTGACCGTGTGGTGCGGCGAGCGGAAGGGGCGCTCGGTGACGAGCCCCGAGACGAGCGTGCCCGATACCGAGTGTATCTTCGTCGTCTCGAGCGCCTCGGAAAAGCTCATATCGGGTAAAATCGAGGGAAGGCGCTTCGCGAGCATTGATTTTCCCGCACCGGGCGGGCCTATCATTATGACGTTGTGACCGCCCGCCGCCGCAATCTCGAGCGCGCGCTTGGCCTTAAGCTGTCCGCGCACGTCGGCAAAGTCGAGCGAGCCCCGACGGCTATGTAAATCGGCCTCGGACACCGAGGGGCGTGTCGGCTCTATTCGCCGTATCCCCTTGATATGCTCGACCATTTGGCGAAGGCTTTCAACTCCGTAAACGGTAATTCCGTCAACGACCGCCGCCTCGGCGGCGTTGTCCCGCGGCACGAACATCTCTCGCCTTCCCGCATCGCGTGCCGCCACCGTCATAGAGAGCACGCCGCCGACCGAGCGCACCTCGCCGCCGAGCGAGAGCTCGCCTACGAAGCATTTATCCGAGAAGTCGGCCGTCGAGGGTATTACCCTCGCGCTCTGTAAAATCGAGAGAATTATAGCGAGGTCGAAGGCACTGCCCTCTTTTCTTATATCCGCGGGGGCGAGATTTATCATTATATCCATAGAGGGGAAGACGAAGCCGCTGTTCTCGCACGCCGACTGTACTCTGCCCTTCGCCTCCTTTACCGCCGCGTCGGGGAGCCCGACGAGCTCGAAGCGCGGAACTCGGTCCCACGCACTGCATTCAACGGTAATCTCGAAGCCGTCTATTCCTATAACGCCCGAAGTATAAATTTTAGATACCATTTTTTAGCCTCGCTGTCTTTTTATTTATTTAATTTTAGCAGAAAGAGAGCCTAAAATCAAGGGTGTCAATTGACTTTTAGCCCCGCGTGTGATAAAATAAAGAAAAAACCCGCCTCGGAGGGCACAAAATGCAAACAAATGATAACATTTATACACGCACTGAGATGCTCCTCGGCAAGGAGGGCGTAGAGCGGCTTCGCGCCTCGCGCGTTATTATATTCGGCGTCGGCGGTGTCGGCGGCTACGCCACAGAGGCGCTCGCCCGCGCGGGTGTCGGAAATATAACACTCGTGGACTTTGACCGCGTGAGCGTGTCAAATTTAAACCGTCAAATCATAGCCACGCACTCGACCGTCGGTATGTATAAAACCGAGGCTATGAGAGATAGAATTCTCGATATTAACCCGAGTGCCGCCGTCACGGCCGTCACGGCGGAATACACCGAGGAGACCTCGACTGACTTTAAGCTCGGAGAATACGACCTCGTCCTCGACTGTATCGACAGCGTTCGGTCGAAAATATCGCTTATCGCCGCGGCAAAGGCGGCAGGCGTGCCGATTATTTCCTCTATGGGCGCGGGCTCGAAGCTCGACCCCACGCGCTTTCGCGTAGCGGATATATCGAAGACCCACACCGACCCGCTCGCGAAGGCGGTGCGCACGGGGCTTCGTAAGCTCGGTATTACCTCTCTTACCGTCGTCTTCTCCGACGAGGAGCCGATACGCCGCGACGGCGAGCGCACCGTCGGCAGCGTGTCCTTCGTCCCCTCTGCCGCGGGTCTCGTTATGGCCTCCGAGGCGGTAAGAATGTTAACCGAATAACCGTATCATACAAAAGGAAGAGGCGGGTCGCCTCTTCCTTTTGCGTTCGTTATACCGGTCAAGAATACATATTATTCTTGCTCATATAGCTGTACAGCTTCTCTCCGTGGTTCTGCTCCTCCTTCTGAATATGCGCGAGCGTGTCACGGACAGGCGGCTGCGAGAACTCGAAAATTCCCGTATCGTAGACCGAGGACACGTGCTTCTCCATAGCGAGCGCATCCTTGCAGAGGAAGGCATCGGTGTCCCTTCCGTTCTTGTCACAGCTCGAGGGAGCGCCGTTATAGGTCTCGCTCGCCGCGGCGGGCGGGGCCGAGGCCATAGTTACCTCCTCGCCCGAGAGGAGCTTGCATACGGTAGAGAGGTGGTTTTCCTCAACCGTGCGAAGCTCGTGGAAGATGCTCTTCAGGGCGGGGTCACAGGCCTCGTTTTCATATTTTTCGTACTTGCTGATACAGAGCTGCTCCTGCGACTTGAGGTCGTTCAAAATGTCGGTTTCCTTTTGTGTAAGCGTCATTTTTTATCTCCTTTCCTTTTTCTGTCTAAAATCTTGACGAAGGAGGCCTTTTTTATTCACCGAGCGGGCCCATTTCTCGCGCGGGAGCGCGCCTAAAATGTTAATTTTCAAAAAACTGTTTATTTTTTTGCTATCTTATGCTATAATTATATAATAATTTATTTTTTTGGTTTTCGAGAGGATTTTTCAATGGATAAAAAATGTGCGAGCCCCTGCGACAGACTGGGTAAGGTCGGCGGTCAGGCGGTGCTCGAGGGCGTTATGATGAAGGCGGGCGAGCGCACCGTCACCACCTGTCGCGAGGAGGGCGGCGGCATCGTCGTCGTTGACGACAGCTTTCACTCCCTGCGCGATAAAAATAAATTCTTCAACCTGCCGCTCGTGCGCGGTGTGGTTAACTTTATAGAGAGCCTGATGCTCAGCATCCGCACGCTCTCCGCCTCTGCCGATGCGCTCGGCATCGAGGAGGAGGACGGTAAGCTCGAGAGGTGGCTCAAAAAGCACCTCGGTATCCGCCTCGTGGATGCCGTTATGGTCTTTTCGACGGTTCTCGGCGTTGCGCTTGCGCTCTTTCTCTTTATGTTCTTGCCGGGTGCTGTGTCCGACCTCGTGTCGAGAATTGTCAGAAATCTCAGCGGACTTCCCCTTACCCCGACGGGTAAGGCACTCGTAGAGGGCGTGGCGAAAATAGGCATCTTCCTCGTCTATCTTTTCGGCGTGTCCTTCGTGCCCGATATTAAGCGTACCTTTATGTACCACGGCGCGGAGCATAAGTCAATCGCCTGCTTCGAGGCGGGCGAGGAGCTCACCCCTGAGAACGCTATGCGCCACACGCGCTTCCACCCCCGCTGCGGCACGAGCTTTATGTTCTTTATGATACTTATCGGCATTATCGTCGGTATGCTCTTAAACAATATCTTCCCGTATATGCCGCGCCTTGCCCTCACGGGCATACGCCTGCTCCTTCTGCCGCTCGTCGTCGGTATCGGCTACGAGTTCATCAGATTTGCGGGTAAGCACCCGAGCCCCTTCACGCGCGCCCTCTCGGCCCCCGGCCTCTGGGTTCAGCGCATAACCACGAAGGAGCCCACCGCGGATATGCTCGAGGTGGCTATTATCTCGCTTAAGTGCGCTCTTCGCGACGACTTCCCCGAGTTTCGCGAGTTCTTCGAGGCCCGCCCCTGGGAGGCGGAGCCCGAGGAAAAAACCGCCACGGAGGAAGCGAGCGAAGACGAAAATGACACTGAAGGAAGCAATTAATCTTCTCGCCCAGGCGGGAGTGGAATATCCCGAGCACGATGCGCGGGAGCTCTTTATCGCCTTCGGCGGCTTTTCCCGCTCTATGCCGCCGCGCCTTAGTGACTTCTCCGATAGTCCCGCGCTCGTCGGTGCCGTCGCGCGCCGCGCGGCGCGCGAGCCGCTTCAGTATATTATCGGCGAGGTCGGCTTCTGCCACGAGACCTATCGCGTGAGCCCCGCCGTCTTAATTCCGCGGCAGGACACCGAGCTTCTCGTGCTCCTCTCGGCAAAGAGACTGCCGACGGGGGCGCGCTTTCTCGACCTATGCACGGGCAGCGGCTGTGTAGGTATATCGACACTCAGGGCAACCGAGAGCACCGTCTGCCACGCCGTCGACGTCAGTCCCGCGGCGCTTGACGTAGCACGGGAGAACGCCGCGCTTAACAGTGTCGCGGAGCGCTTTTTTACCGACTGCCGCGACCTTTGTGCCGAGGACACGCCCCGCGCGCTCAGTGAGGGGGCGCCCTATTTTGCGGTGCTCGCAAACCCGCCCTATATTCGGGACTCGCTTCGCGGCGCGCTCGGTGACGAGGTTGCCGCCGAGCCCGATATTGCCCTCTTTGGCGGCGAGGACGGCGCCGACTTCTACCGTCTTTTAACGCCGATTTGCCGCGAGCTTATCGAAGCGAATGGCTTTATCGCCTACGAGATAGGCTTCGACCAGGGCGAAATTATAAAAGAAATCGCGCGTAGCGCGGGTATGAGCGCCGAGGTCTATACCGACCTCGCGGGCCTCGACCGTGTCGCGATACTCAAAAGGATAGACTGACACCGCTTTTTCACCTCGCATATACTTTAGCGAGGTGATGACTTTGACACGCGAATTAACTCTTGCGATTATATACGGCGGCAGGGGTGCCGAGCACGATATCTCCCGCCGTAGCGCAGAATATCTTATTTCTCTTGCCGAAAAAAAGAGAGGCATACGCCTGCTTCGGGTCCTTATCGACCGCGCGGGCGAGTGGTTTATCGAGGACGGCGCAAACAGGCGCCCGACCTATCCCGTTCGGCTCCTCGGCCGCTCGGGCCTCTTCCTCGACGGAAAAATAATAGCCGTCGATGCGGCGCTCCCCGTGCTTCACGGCGACTTTGGCGAGGACGGGAGCGTTCAGGGCGCGCTCGAGTGCGCGGGAATTACCTACGCGGGCTCGGGTGTATTCGGCAGTGCCGCGGCCCTTGATAAATGCCACACCAAGATTGTTGCCGAGAGGCTCGGCATACCCACCGTCGAGTGGGTAGAGGTTCATACCGAGGGTGACGCTACACGCCTCGGCTCGGCCGTATCAGAGGCCGAGGAGAAAATCGGCTACCCGATGTTTGTGAAGCCGATATGCCTCGGCAGCTCTATCGGCGCGGCGGTTGTGAGACGGCGCTCCGAGCTGCGCTCGGCTATTGCCACCGCCGCCACGCTCGGTGACGGCAGAGCGCTCGTCGAGCGCCTCGTCGAGGACAAACGCGAGCTCGAATGTGCCCTGATAGTAAAGGGGGGCGAGCTTCTCGTCTCGCACCCCGCCGAGGTTTTAAGCCACGGCTTCTACTCCTTCACGGGGAAATATTCCGAGAATACACCCGTGGAGCTCCGCATTTTTGCCGATGTTAATTCGGAGTGTGCCGGGCGGCTTGCCGCCTACTCGCGGGAGCTCTTCTTTGCACTCTCGCTTCGCGACCTCGCCCGAATTGATTTCTTCCTCTCGGGTGACGGTATATATCTTAACGAGGTTAACACGATGCCGGGCTTCACGGGCGGGAGCCTCTATCCGCGCCTTATAGACTCGCTCGGGATTTCCCCCGAGGAGCAGCTCGATATTCTTATCGGCGCGGCGCTATCGAGGGCGGGCTCGTGATTGGCATTTTTGACAGTGGGCGCGGCGGCGAGAACGCCGCACGCTACCTGTATTCGCTTTTACCGAGCGAGACGGTGATGCTGCTCTGCGACAGGGAGAACGCCCCCTTCGGCAGCCGTACCGAGGGCGAGCTTATACCAATTCTCCGTGCGGGGCTTTCCCGCCTTCGCTCTCTCGGCGCCGAGAGAATTCTCGTTGCCTGCTGCACTATGTGCACGGTGCTCCCCGCCCTCGCGGGCGAGTTTCCCGAGGCCTTCCCCATTATCGGGCCCACCGCCGCCGAGGCCGTGAGGTCGGGCGGCAGAATTGCGGTGATTTCAACCGAGCGCACGGCGCGCTCGCACGCCTTTCGCGAGGCGCTTCTCGGACGGCTCCCCGATGCTCGGATTTTAGAGCTGCCCGCTCCCGCCCTTGTCGGGATTGCCGAGCGCGGCGGTGCGGCTCTGCCCGAGGAATACGCCGAAATCGACAGCGTGCTTCACACGGTCAGCCTCTTCGGTGCCGACACGCTTATTCTCGGCTGTACTCACTTCTCAACACTTAAGGACTATATTGCGGCCTCACTCCCCGACACCGCGCTCGTTGATGCGGCTAAGGTCGGGGCCGTGGCGCTCGCAGAGGAAATAAAGCAATTACGTGAAAATAAAAGGAGACTTAAAAAATGGCAAAATACAGACGCGGACGGATTAACGAGGCGGTGGCAAACGAGCTTGCCATAGCCCTCGGCGAGCTTCGCGAGCCCAAGGTTATCGATAATTTCGTCAGCATCACTCGCGCCGAGGTCGCACCCGACCTCAAATATGCCTCGGTCTACTTCTCCTGTATAGGCGACCCCGCCGCCGCCGCAGAGGGGCTCAAGAAGTGCACGGGTATTCTCCGTCACCACCTCGCGAGAACTCTCAATCTGCGCGTTACCCCCGAGCTCTCCTTTATCAAGGACGGCTCTATCGAGCACGGTGCGAGAATTTCCGAGCTGCTCGCCGAAATCAAGCGCACCGAGAATAAGAATGACGGCTGAGTGCCGTAAGGAGAGGAAAATGGACTTCAGACGCGCATCGGCAAAGGATGCACCGAGGATTGCCGAGATAGAGGCAGAGACCTTCTCCGACCCCTGGAGCTACCGTGCGGTATGCGACTGCATCTGCACCGAGGGGGCAATGTGCTTCGTCGCCGAGAGCGAGGGGGAAATCGTCGCCTATTGGCTCGGCCGACTTATCCCGCCCGAGGGCGAGCTTTACCGCGTGGCAGTTATACCGAAATACCGCCGCCGCGGGATTGCCTACCACCTTCTCGACTACGGCGCGAAGTGCTCGCGCGGCGACGGGCTCGAGACCCTCTTTTTAGAGGTTCGCTCGGAGAACACCGCGGCCTATGGGCTCTACTGTGCCTTCGGCTTTAAGCCCGTGGCGAGACGGCGGGGCTACTACAAGAGCCCAGACGACGACGCAATAGTAATGATAAAAGAAAGAGCGTAAACAAAAGTGAACATTTTGAGCTTTGAGAGCTCCTGTGACGAGACCTCGGCGGCCGTCGTCGAGCGCACGGATGGGGGCTTTACCGTAAAATCTAATATTATCGCCTCGCAAATCGACACGCACAGGCTCTACGGCGGTGTCGTTCCCGAGATTGCGAGCCGCGCGCATATCGAGGCCATATCGAAAATCACCTACGAGGCGCTCGAGGTGGCGGGCTGTACGCTTAGCGACATCGACCTTATCGCCGTGACGGCGAGCCCGGGTCTTATCGGCGCACTGCTCGTCGGGGTGAATTTTGCAAAATCTCTCGCGGCGGCAAGGGGCATACCCCTCGTTGCCGTTGACCATATCAAGGGGCATATCGCCGCCTGCTATCTTACGAGTGACGAGAGAGCTCCCCGCCCGCCCTTTATTGCACTTGCCGCCTCGGGCGGACACACGGCTATTTATCTTGTCGAGAGCTACACCAAAAAAACGCTTATCGGCACCACCCGTGACGATGCTATCGGCGAGGCGTTCGATAAAATCGGGCGCATTATCGGAATTCCCTACCCCGCGGGGCGCGGCTTTGACGAGCTCTCGCGCCGGGGCTTCATAGAGGCTACGGGTAAGGACGAGGGCTTCTATGCCGCCTATCGCAAATCGGCGGCCTTCGGGGAATTTACCCTTCCCTCTCCCGCGCTCTCGGACGGCTCGCTCGACTTCTCATTCTCGGGCCTTAAGACCGCCGCAATAAATCTTTTACATAAATACGAGCAGACAGGGGACGAGCTCCCCCGCGCCCGCTTCGCCGCGAAGTACACCTATCTTGCCACCGAGGCCGTGGTTAAGAAGCTCGGCGAGGCGCTTACGCGCTATCCCGATGCCGACCTTGCCGCCGCGGGCGGTGTAGTGGCGAACTCGCATCTTCGCCGCCGCCTCGCCGAGCTTACGGACGGTATGAGGAGAAGACTTTATATCCCGAGCCCCGCCCTATGCGGTGACAACGCCGCGATGATAGCGGCGCAGGGCTATTACGAATACCTGGCGGGAAACCTCGCCACCTCGAGCCTAAACGCCTCGGCGCTCGACACAATTGATTAAAAAAGGGGAAGAATATGGAAAGTATAGACAAAATACACGGCACCTTTGAGAAGCGCATAGCGGAAACCAAGGCGAACGTACCCACGGCGGTTATAAAGAGACTGCCGAGGTATCACCGCTATCTCGGCGAGCTTATCCGCGAGGGGAGAATGAGAATTTCCTCGGCGGAGCTCTCGGAGCTGCTCGGTGTCACGGCCTCACAGATACGCCAGGACCTTAACTGCTTCGGCGGCTTCGGTCAGCAGGGCTACGGCTATAACGTAAAATATCTCCACGGCAAAATCGGCGAGCTGCTCGGTGTGACCGAGGGCTTCCGCACGGTTATCGTCGGCGCGGGCAACCTCGGACGGGCCCTTGCCGCGACACATATGTTTGAGCGCCGCGGTGTCGAGAGGCTCGCCCTCTTTGACGTCAACCCCGATATTATCGGCACTAAAATTTACGGTATTCCGGTTTATTCGACGGACGAGCTCGGTGAGTTCTGCCGCCGCGAGCGCGTGGACATCGGCGTTCTCACCGTGCCTAAGGAGGCCGCCTTCTCGGTTGCCGACGTAATGGCGCGGGCGGGCGTGCGCGGAATATGGAACTTCGCGAATATGGAGCTCTCCCTGCCCTATCCCGAGGTCGAGGTTGAAAATATCCACCTCGGCGACTCGCTTATGACGCTCTGCTATAGACTTAAGTCGGCAGGCGGAGCGGAGGAAGACTGATAATGACCGAGAAGCTTTATAAAATTCACCTCGGGAATATAACCGCCTCGGGGGACTTTAAGGATGCGAGCCGCGACGAGCTGCGTGTCCTGCTTGCCCTCATATCGAGAAACGGCCGCACGGGTGACGTGGAGGAGCTCGCCGCGGCGGCGGGTGTTTCGCGCGCGAGAACCGACGCGGCGCTTACCCTTTGGGAGAGCGTGGGGGTTATCGAGGCTCTCGGCAGTCTTACCGACGAGTTTGACGAGCCGCTTATCGACACCGATATAAGCGAGGAGACGAGCGCCTCTGTCGCACTCCTACTTCGCGACCCGAATTTAAAGGAAGCAATAGACGAGTGCACAAGGCTTATGAAGCGGGCATCGCTCTCCACCCCCGAGCTAAAAAAGATTACGGCACTTAACAGCCAGCTTTCGCTCTCCCCCGAATACATACTCGCCCTCGCGGCGAACCTCGCCGAGCACGGTAAGCTCACGCCCCACCGCCTCGCGAGCACGGCGGAAAGGTACGTAAGGGAGGATATAGACACCCTCGAGGCTCTCGAGGTACACCTCGCCGAAAAGGAAAAGATGACGGCGGCGGAGTGGGAATTTCGCCGCGCCCTCGGCATTTACGGCAGGACTACCTCGGACACCGAGCGCGAGTGCTTTACCCGCTGGTCGGAGGAATACGGCTACTCGACCGAGATTGTGAGGCTCGCCTACGATATGGCGGTGCTCGGCACGGGCGAGCGCTCGGTTCCCTACATAGACGCCATTCTCCGCAGCTGGCACGAGAGCGGCTGTAAAACGGTTGCCGAGTGTAAAAGCCGTGCCGAGGAGCATAAGGCCGAGGCAAAGACGAAGAGAGCGGCCGCGACGAAAAAGCAAAATCCCAAAGCATGCGCGAAGGAGGAGCCTAAATACAGCTCCTTCGGCAGTGACGATGCGCTGATGCAGGCGCTTCTTCGCAGCTACGGCGACGAAAAGAAGGGAGAAAACTGATGTATACGAGAGAAAACTTTGCCCTCGCTAAGGAGGAGATAGAAAAAAGGCGGCTCGCGGCAATAGCCGAGGCAGATGCACGCAACCTTGAGCTCCGTGCGAGGAGCCCGAGGATTGCCGAAATTGATGCGGAGCTTACCAAAACAGGGCTCACGCTCTTTAAAATCGCCTGCTCGGGCGGCGACCTCGCCCCCCTTCGGGAGAGGAATGAGGCGCTTATGAAGGAGCGCCGCGAGGTGCTCATCTCGCTCGGCCTTCCCGAGGACTATACCGAGGTGCATTATTCCTGTCCGAAATGCCGCGATGCGGGCTTTGTCGGAACGAAAATGTGCTCCTGCTTACGCGAAATCTTCTTTTCAAAGAACCTCGCCTCGTCGGGAATGGGAAGGCTTGTTGATAAGCAGTCCTTCGACAACTTCGACCTCGCGTGGTACGCGGGCAGTGAGGACGAGGCACGGAGAATGAAGACGAACGTTGACACGGCCCGCCGCTTTGCCGAGGGCTTCGGCACGCACCGTGACAATCTTCTCCTTATCGGCTCGACGGGCACGGGCAAGACCCATATAACAACCGCAATTGCAAAAGAGGTAATCTCCCGCGGCTTCAGCGTGCTCTACGACAGCGCGCAAAATATCGTCTCGGCCTTTGAGAACGACCGCTTCAGAGCAGGCCGCGACAGGAGCGAGCCCGAGAGCGATAAGTTCCTCGAGTGCGAGCTTCTTATCATAGACGACCTCGGCGCGGAGTTCTCAAATCAGTTCACCGTCTCGGCGCTCTATAACCTAATCAGCACGAGACAGAACAGAGGCCTCTCGACGATAATCTCGACCAACCTCTCGGCCGAGGAGCTCGCGGGTAAATACGACGGCCGCATCTATTCGCGTATCGTCGGCTCGGACTACCGTGTGCTCTTCTTCTCGGGCAGAGACCACAGAATATTTAAATAGAAAAAGGCAGAGCCTCGGCTCTGCCTTTTTCTACGTCTCGCTCGGCTCGGGTGTCGGGGTCGGCTCGGGCAAAACCACGCCCGGGGGCGTGACGATTTCCACGCCGTTAAAAACGCTCTCGAAGCAGTCCACCCCGAGCGCCGAGTCGGCTACCTCGACCCTGACCCCGTCTATCTTTATAAAGCGCGAGAAGTCGTAGGTATAGGTCGAGAGCGGCCTCGCATAGGCGTCGTCGGTCTGCGCCGCAACGAGCGGGTCCTCACCGTCAAAGCCGACGACGAGGAGCGTGTGATAATAGCCGTCGTCATTCCGCCCGAGCTGAATTACGTCGCCGTTCTCGAGTGCATCTCTCGGCACCTCACTGCCGAACGGGCCGACGTCGGTGTTCTGTGTCATAAAATTATAGAAAAAATCAACCCCCGTCCACGCGGGCGCGCGGTTATCGAGCGATATGTAATACCAGCCGTACGTCGGCTTATAGTTCATAACGCAGGAGCCGGCGTAAATGCTCTGCGAGACGAAGTTCGTGCAGTTGCCGCCAATGCCGCGAAAGTTACCGAATACGGGATTTTGACCGAAGGCGTACTTTCTCGCATACTCGACCGCGCGGTCGCGCCTGTATGGCTTTATAACAAGCATATCCTTTTTCTCCTTCCGTACTCTTTCAATCTATGAAAAAAACGATATTTTTGTGAAAAAATATCTTGTATTTAGAAAAGAAAAGGTGTATAATGAATTATCTAAAAATTGAAACTCGGAGGCTTAATATGAACCCTAACAAAAGACCCGACAATATGGAGCGTATCACCACACCCGCTCTGGCGAATGCGTTTATCGACGAGCAGGTTGCTCTCGTAAGAGAGCAGGTAGGAAAAAACAAGGTGCTCCTCGCACTCTCGGGCGGCGTTGACTCGTCGGTGGTTGCGGCGCTTCTTATAAAGGCTATCGGCAAGCAGCTTATCTGCGTGCACGTCAACCACGGCCTTATGCGTAAGGGCGAGAGCGAGCAGGTAATCGATGTGTTCGGTAAGGAGCTTGACGCCAATCTCATTTATATTGATGCCTCTGACAGATTTCTCGACCTTCTTGCGGGCGTTGCCGAGCCCGAGCGCAAGCGTAAGATTATCGGCGGCGAGTTTATAAAGGTGTTCGACGAGGAGGCAAAGAAGCTGACCGACGTTCATTTTCTCGCGCAGGGCACCATTTATCCCGATATACTCGAGTCCGACGGCGTTAAGGCACATCACAACGTCGGCGGCCTTCCCGAGGATATGAAATTCGAGCTCGTCGAGCCCGTGAAGCTTCTCTACAAGGACGAGGTAAGAGTAGTCGGAGAGGCGCTCGGTCTGCCCCACGCTATGGTTTACCGTCAGCCCTTCCCGGGTCCCGGTCTTGGCGTTCGCTGTCTCGGCGCTATCACGCGCGACAGACTCGGTGCGCTCCGCGAGGCCGATGCAATTCTCCGTGAGGAGTTTGATAAGTGCGGTCTTGCCGAGAAGGTATGGCAGTACTTTATCGCCGTGCCCGATTTCAAGAGTGTCGGCGTTAAGGACGGTAAGCGCTACGAGGGCTGGCCCGCGATTATCCGTGCGGTGAACACCACCGATGCTATGAGCGCGACTATCGAGGAAATCCCCTACGATATTCTTCATAAGATAACCGACAGAATTACCGCCGAGGTTGACGGCATTAACCGTGTTCTTCTCGACCTCACGCCGAAGCCTGTTGGTACGATAGAGTGGGAGTGAGTTTTGCATAGCAAAACTCAACTATGATTGCCTGCTGCAAGTTATCAGTTATGATACGCTTCGCGCAGTTAAGGTGCTCGCGAATGCTCGCAGTTATGAGCGGCGCTGCCGCATGCTGGTTTCTTCTGTGACTACTTTGAAGGAAAAATCAAAATGAAACATGTGATGAAATTACATAGCACGCCATTTGAAATGATACAAAGCGGCAGGAAAACTATCGAGCTGCGATTATATGACGAAAAACGCAGGCTTATATCCGTCGGCGACGAGATTAAATTTGTAAACTCGTCTGACCCAACGAAATCTTTATGTTGTCGCGTTATTGCTCTTCACAAATTTGCTTCGTTTGAGGAGCTATACGGCAAACTTCCTCTCTTGAAATGCGGATACACCGAGGACGATATATCTGTGGCTACCCCGTCCGATATGGATATTTATTACTCAAAAGAAAAACAAAAGCAATACGGAGTAATAGGAATTGAGATTGAATTTCCCTAAAACATGAACAAACCGCGCCGAGCTCGGCGCGGTTTTTCTTTTGCTAATCCGCCGTTACCCAAAAATTCTTAAATGGTGTTGACAATTCCACGCGCGTGTGATATATTAAAGCAAAGGATAACTAAAAATAATAACGGGAGGCTTTTATGCGTTACGAGCAAATGCGCCCCGACGACAGACCCTATAAGCTCTGGATAGGTGCTATGCGCTGCGGCGGCGAGCATATACACGCCGATTTTGAGTTTGCATACTGCTTCGTTGGCGGCTTTGAGATTGATATTGACCGTAAGAGCTACTCGGTGAATACGGGCGACCTTCTCCTGATACCGCCGATGGCGCTTCACGGCGGAGCTAAGAAGAGCAATGAGGAGCTTCGCGTTCTCTCGGGTATTCTCGGTATATCGTTTCTTAAAAATTACCTACCGAGCCTTCGGGAGCTCTTCTTTGACACACCTATCATCTCGCTCGACGGCGCCGACGGAAATCTCAGAGAGCTCAGAGCACTGCTCGATGACACGGTTAGACTCTGTATGAGCCCCTCTCCAACCTCATCTTTAAGAAAAACAGGCAATCTATATAAAATTATAGCCTCTCTTATAGAGCTCACCTCAAGTCAAAAGGCACCCGCGGCACGCCGTGCCGAGGAGCTGCACAGAATAGAGAGCGTCGAGCGTGCGCTCGAGCTTATTTATTCGCGCTATAATACGCCGATTGACGTAGAGGAGGCGGCGCGTGCCGCAGGCTGTAGCACGAGTAACTTCTGCCGCACCTTCAAGACGATTGTCGGCGAGAGCTTTCACAAGAGGCTTAACAGGCACAGAATAAGCTGTGCTCTCGGGCTTTTGCGCGAGAGCTCGATGCAAATTTCGGATATCGCCGCCGAGGTCGGATTTCCCGAGGCCAAGAGCTTCTGCCGCGTATTCCGCGATATTATGGGCATGACCCCCGGTGAGTACCGCCGCATGCCGTAAACCTCAAGCAAAGGACTGCCTAAAATGAATTCTTTTTATCGAGGACTAAGAAGCGGTGTTCCAATCGCGCTCGGCTACCTCGCGGTTTCCTTCTCCTTCGGAATTATCGCGGTGTCGCTCGGGCTCGATGCCCCATCTGCCGTCCTTATATCAGCTCTGACACTCACCTCGGCGGGTCAGCTCGCCGCCGTCGGCGTTATCGCCTCGGCGGGTGGGTATATAACTATGCTCATATCCCAGCTTACGATAAATATGCGCTACGCCTTTATGTCGGTATCTCTTACGCAGAGGCTCTCGCCGAGGTTCCGCGGCGTGCTCCGCTGGCTGCTCGGCTTCTATATCACAGACGAGATTTTTGCCGTAGCCTCGCGGGAGGAGGAAATAACCCCGAGCTTCTTCTTCGGTCTGTCTCTTTTACCCCATATCGGCTGGACGCTCGGCACCCTCGTCGGCGCCCTCGTCGGCGGTATTCTGCCCGAGGCCGTTCTAAGCTCGCTCTCGCTCGCCCTCTACGCTATGTTCGTAGCGATTGTCCTGCCCGCCGCGCGCGCAGAGCGCTCGGTGCTCGCGGTGGTTCTCGTCGCCATAGCGCTTTCCTCGCTCTTTTATTTCCTTCCGCCGCTTACCGCCGTGCCCTCGGGCCTCGCGGTCAGCATATCGGCGCTCCTCGCGGCATTTTTCGGTGCGGTATTCTTCCCGCGCACCGAGGGGGAGGTGGAGAAATGACGGGCTTTCCTATCTATTTTTTAATTCTCGTCGGCTCGACCTATCTTATCCGCGCCCTGCCCTTCTCGCTTATGCGCGGCACGGTGAAGAGCCGCTTCGCCAAATCCTTTCTCTATTACATTCCCTTCGCAGTGCTCGCGGCTATGACGCTTCCCGAGGCGCTCTTTACCACGGGGAATATTATCTCGGCGGCGGTCGGACTCCTCGTCGCCTGCGCCGTGGCGCTATTCTCGCGCTCGCTCTCACTCTCGGCGGCGCTCTCATCGGGCGCGGCGCTTATTACGGAGCTCCTACTAAGCTTCTTCTCTCGGGGGTAGTATGGATAAGAAAAGCATAGTTCTCGGCATACTCGCTCACGTCGATGCGGGAAAAACCACGCTCTCCGAGGGGCTCCTTTACGCCTCGGGCACGACCGACAGGCTCGGCCGAGTTGATAAGCGCGATGCCCACCTCGACACCGAGAGCGAGGAGCGCCGCCGCGGAATAACCATATTCTCGAAGCAGGCAACCCTCGACACCGAGAGCACCCACCTTACGCTTATCGACACCCCGGGTCACGCCGACTTCTCGGCCGAGGCCGAGCGGGCTCTCTCGGTGCAGGACTACGCCGTGCTCGTTATCAGCGCGCCCGAGGGCGTGCAGTCGCATACGAAAACGCTCTGGCGGCTTCTTGCGGCGCGAAATATTCCTACCTTTATATTTATAAATAAGTGTGACATCAGTGACAGGCGCAGGGCCGACCTTCTCGCGGAGCTTAAGCTCTCGCTCTCGGGTGGCTGTATATCCTTCAGCGCCGAGGGCACGCCCGCCTTCTTTGAGGAGGCGGCGGCCTGCGACGAGGGGCTTATTAAGGAATATTTTGAAAACGATAGTTTACAAACTCGCTCGATTGCCGAGGCTATTGCCGCTCGGCGCATCTTCCCCTGTATATTTGGCTCGGCGCTTAAGATGCAGGGCGTGTCGGAGCTTCTCTCGGTTATCGACAGATACACCCTGCCCCAGCCCTATCAAGGCGAGGTTTTCGGCGCACGGGTGTTTAAAATCCTGCGCGACGGAGCAGGTAACCGTATCACCTTCGCTAAAATCACGGGCGGCACCCTTCGACCTAAAGATAGTATAACCTATATCGACTCTCGGGGTGCTCCCCACACCGAGAAGGTCGAGCAGATACGCATATTCTCGGCAGACCGCTCGCGCCCCGCGCAATCGGCCGAGCCTGGGTGCGTTGCCGCACTGTACGGCCTATCGTCCACCTACCCCGGAATGGGGCTCGGTATGGAGTGCTCCGACACGCCCCTGCTCTCACCCGTGCTCGACTACCGTGTTAAAATTCTCTCGGATATTGACACGCCCCTCGCCTACGCGAGGCTTGAGACACTCGCTGATGAGGACCCAACGCTCTCTCTGTCCTTTGACGAGAGGCTCGGCGAGATACACATTCGCCTTATGGGTGAAATCCAGCTCGAGGTGCTCGAGGCTATCGCGCGCGAGAGGCTCGGGCTCGAGCTCGCCTTCGATACGGGAAGTATTCTTTATAAGGAGACTATTCTCGACACGGTACGGGGCGCGGGTCACTTCGAGCCGCTTCGCCACTATGCCGAGGTTCACCTCGTTATAGAGCCGCTCCCCGAGGGCAGCGGCATTATCGCCGCCGCCGAGTGCGACCCCGATACGCTCGGCAGGGGCTGGCAGAGGCTCGTGCTCACCCATATCGAGGAGCGTATGCACCGCGGCGTTCTCATCGGTGCGCCGCTTACCGACGTCAAGATAACCCTCGTCGCGGGGCGTGCGCATCTTAAGCACACCGAGGGCGGTGACTTCCGCCAGGCGACCTACCGCGCGGTAAGGCAGGGGCTTATGAAGGCCGAGAGTATTCTTCTCGAGCCTACCTTTGATTTTAAAATCGAGCTGCCCGCGGGCTCGCTCGGCAGACTGATGACCGACCTCTCGGCTATGAGTGCCGAGTTCGGCTCTCCCGACATCTTTGGCGAGTGGGCGTCTCTCTCGGGCAGCTGTCCCGTCTATACGATGCGCACCTATCCGAGCACGCTCCGCGCCTACACCGCGGGCGAGGGTAAAATCCACCTGACACCGGGTGCCTACCGCCCCGCGCACAACGCCGAGGAGATTATAGCCGAGCGCGGATATTCCCCCGAGCTCGACGAGCGTAATCCGTCCTCGTCGGTATTCTGCCGCGGCGGTGCGGGCTACAGCGTTCCCTGGAACGAGGCGGACGAGAAAATGCATATAAGCCTGAGGGACCGCTCGAGCGACGAGCCGCGGGACACCGAGCCCGACGGGAAAAGACCCGTGCGGCAAAGCGCCGCGGCTGATGACAAGGAGCTTATGCGCATCTTCGAGGCGACCTACGGCAAAATCAAGCCGCGCACGGTTACCGAGCGGCGCGAGAGCGCCGCTCCCGCCGAGAAGCCGCGCCGCCCGAAAAGGCCCGAGCCGCCCCGCGAGGAGCACCTGCTTATCGACGGCTACAACCTCATTTTTGCCGACGGCGCCGTAACGGCTACCTCGCCCGACGACCTCGCTCTCTCGCGCGACAGACTTATACGCTCGGTGTGCAGCTATGCCGCCTTTAAGAGGGTAAAGACCACCGTAGTCTTCGACGGACATCTTCGCCGAGGCGGCGAGGGCTCGCTCGAGAGGCTCGGCTTCGTCACCGTTGTCTATACCGAGGAGGGAGAGACCGCCGACTCTTATATCGAGCGGCTCACCGCCGACGAGGCGAGGCACCGCCGCGTGCGGGTTGTCAGCTCCGACCTCGCCGAGCAGAATATCATTCTCGGCCTCGGCGCTCTGCGCGTCAGCGTGCGCGAATTTAAGGCGGAGCTTGAGGGGACACTCAAGGAAATGCGCGACTTTCTTTCGGCCAAATAAAAATGCGAGAAGCGTTATGCGTGTTATCCTTAACGGAGAACACGCATAACTAAGTTTGCCCTCTGGGCAAGTGAAGTTTACCACGTGAACCCCCAAAATACACGCTGTGTCTTTCGGGGAACCCCTATGTAAGTGAAGTTATCCTACGGATAGTGAAGTTTTGCCTTTGGCAAAGTGGGCAAACTTAACTTCACTGCGAGCCCCCCGCGAGCAACTTCACTGTGTATCACACAACTTCACTTTTGCGACAGCAAAAACTTCACTGACAAAAAAAGAGCAAACATACAAGATTTTTTCTTGCGTGTTTGCTCTTTCTGTTTATAATAAAGGTTTGGGCTTAGCCCATAGAGTATTTGACTTGTCAAATGCGATGCTCGCACTTATCGGTGTTTTCCAAATTCTCCGTTAAGAACATCACCCTTAGTGCTTCTCGCGTTTTTTAGTCTTCTTTGTTTTCGTCGGCGGTTAGCGTCGGAATTTCAAGAGATACGGTATATCTGTCGCCCGTGCGCGTTGCCGAGAAGCCGAGTCCCAGCGCCGCCGCAATCTTCGTGCAGCTCCGTATACCTATTCCGTTGTGCTCCGCGTGGCCGCCCTCAAGGATATAATTCGTGACGGTCAGGCGTATCTTGCCCTCGCCGCCGTCCTCGGTGCCGAATGTATCGACGTTTATCGACACGGGTCGCTCCTTGTCGGCGTATTTGAAGATGTTAGAAAATATATTTTCGGCAATTCGCATAAGCTGCGCGGGGTCTGTGCGCACAAAGAGCGATGCGAGCCTCTCGCCGTCGCCGAGATTGGTCTCTATTGTATACCCCTGCTCGGTAATTAAGAGCAGATATTCGGCAAGCATCTGGTCGAAGAGGGTCGCGGCATCGTATTTCTCGAGCGCAATCTTAACACCCTCACCGCCGAAGACGAGGAAATAGTTAAACATATCGTCCGACATCTGCTTCAGACGAAGCGCCGTCTTCTCCGAGGCGCGCACGTACTCGCGCATCGTCTCCTCGTCGGCCCCGAGCTTCATCATATCTATATATCCGAGAAGGACGGTCAGGGGCGTTCTTATATCGTGCGACATCGCCGTTATAAGCTCGGCGTTGGCATCGAGAGCCGCGCGCTCCTTCTCAAGATTAAGCACTATCGTGCTTCTCATATTCTCAACGTCGGCACCGAGACGGGAAATCTCGTCACGGCCCTCGGCAAAAATATGACGGTCCATCTCGCCCTCGGCAACGCGGGTAATCTCAGCTCCGAGCTTCTTAATTCTTCCCGTAACGCCTCTGAAGTAGAGGAGCACCACGAGAACGAATGCAATCGCCGCAAGAGCGAGGCTCATAATGTTGATAATATCGTAATAGAAATACTCCGAGAAGTCAACCATCGAGGCGAGCAGTGCACCGTCGGAGACGGTAATCGGCACCGAGCCGCGCTCATTAGCATACTTTATCAGCTCCTCGCGGGTCGGGAAATCAACGGTAACACCGCCCGAGAAGCCGGGGAGCGAGGGGAGCGTGGACGAGCCACCTCCGCCGTTATTCTTGTCGTCGTCCTTGTCGTCGGCTCCACCCGTGCCGCCGTCGGTATCACCCGTGCCGCCCTCGGTATCGCCCGAGCCACCCTCGGTATCACCCGAGCCGCCCTCGGTATCACCCGAGCCACCCTCGGTATCTCCCGAGCCACCCTCGGTATCGCCCGAACCGCCCTCGGTTCCGCCCGAGCCGCCCTCGGTTCCGCCCGAGCCGCCCTCGGTTCCGCCCGTGCCGCCCTCGGTATCGGGCTTCTGAGTGCCCTCCTCCTTGCCTGCCGTGTCGGAATCGATGATAAGCTGGTCGTCCTTATATATCATTACGTAGAGATATTTGTTATTTCTTACCCAGCGGGCAATCTGCTCGGTGTCCTCGCTCGAAAGCTCGTTCTCGGTAACGTATTTCTGCAAATCCTCGGCGTACTGCTTCTCGCGCTCGGCACGCTTCTCGTCGGTCGTATACCTCTTATTCACCGAGGCGGTGGCGGTGAGATTAACCATAAAATAAAGCAAAAGCGCGAAAATAAGCGCCACAAGCATCGAGAACAGAAGCGCCGAGTAAAGCGAGCCGAAGCCCCGCCGAACGTCGATCTGCCTTTCCTTCTCTTTTTTCATAGCTTAGTCCACCTGATAGCCCTTACCCCAAACCGTGCGTATGAGCTTCGGCGACGCGGGGTCGTCCTCAAGCTTACGGCGAAGGTTAAGAATATGGACGGTTATATTGTTGCTCGATGAGGGCAGAGGCATCTCGTCCCACACCGCGCGATAAAGCTCGGATGCGCCGACCGCACGTCCGCGGTTCTTCGCGAGGTAAATCAAAACCTCAATCTCCTTGTCGCGCAGCTCGACACGCGCACCGTTTTTCGTAACCGCACGGCTCGCGGAGTAGAGCGTAACTCCGCCGACGAAGCGCTCTCCGTCAACAAGGTCAAAATCCTTAACGCTGTAGGAGTTATATCTTCTCGTGAGCGCCTCTATCTTGAGAAGGAGCTCCTTAGCCGCAAAGGGCTTGACGATATAATCGTCGCCGCCGACGGAGTAGGCCTCCTCCTTATCCGAGTCGAGAGAGCGCGCGGTAAGGAAAAGTATCGGCACGGCCGAGAACTTTCTAATCTCTGCGGCCGCCTCGGTGCCCGACATCTGCGGCATCATAATATCCATAATGCAGAGGTCAACGCCGCGGTTCTCGCGCATAGCGCTCACCGCGCCCGCGCCGTCCTGCGCCTCGAAAACCTCGTAGCCCGCATTCTCGAGCATAAGCCGAAGCACTCTTCTTATTTCAATCTCATCATCTACAACGAGAATACGCATTTTTATCCTTTTCCTTTCGGTTGTGTTGTATATATACTTTTACTCCTATAGTATAACATATTAAACCGAGTATTTCAACACAAAAAAATAAACCGACACAAAAAATTAACAAGAGCCAAACAAAAAAGATGCGCAACGCGCCTGTTATGCCAAAATACCGCAGCCTCGAGGGGCAAAGGGATTTTGAGCAGAAATCGCCGTTCTTCGTTCCGAAGGTGTACAAAGGTACTCCGAGAGGACGAAAACGGCGATAGAACAGAAAATTAAAAAAAAGAAAACCGTTAGGTTTTCTCCCTCAGCCCTGCCTACGAAATACGATAAAAGCAAAAGAAGAGACTACAAGGCGTAATCTCTTCTTTTTCTGTTCGGTTCTGCCAAAAGGCCGAAGCCCCTCACTCTTGCGAGGCAACTATTATTCCCTCATATCCGCCGAGGAAATTCTCTCCCGCCTTCGTCGCCTGCACCGTGGCGTAGCCCCCCTTGAAGCCAAATACGAGAGTTGCACTGCCGAGGTATCTGTCTATAATCTGGATATGAAGCACAATCTTACGCTCCTCTACCCACGCGAGCGATACGGCATCGCGGTAGGTGGAGCCGTCGGTCGTACGAGTGCCACCGAGGTCCTGCGAATAGCCGAGCTCGGGGAAATTGCCGAACTCATTTTCGTTAACGCGGAAGGGGATAACCTTCTCGCCGCTTCCGTTCGTATAGCGAAGGCTGCCCGCGGTGGCGTCCTTGAAGCTGAAGGTAAACTCGGTAAATCCGAGTGCGTTCTCCCGACAGTGATAGGTTACGCCGTCGAGCTCGGTGCGGAAGGGCGAGTCGGCCATACCGCGAACGGCGAAGAGCTTAAGGCTCTCCGATGCCTTGGCAAGACGGGCCGCGCCCTCGGCATCGGCGGGGAGAGCCTCTCCCGTGTAGTCCTCGAGCATATCGAATAGCATCGTGACGATAAGCTCCTTATGCACTCTGTCGAGCGGGCCCTGCGTGTCGGCGTTTACGGCGAAGATAATATCGTCGCTCGGCAGACCTATCGTGAGCTGCGAGCCCATACCGTTGAAGGCAAAGCCGCCGCGCTCGGTGTGCCATATCTGGTAGCCGTAGCCGTGGCGCACCGCCTGACCCCAGGGGGTGTCGGAGATAGAGACGAGGGGCGAGATGGCCTCTTTAACGAAGGCCTCGCTGATAAGCTGCTCGCCATTCCACCTACCGCCCTGCATAAGCAGGCGTGCAACCGATGCGCCGTCGCGCGCCGTGGCAAGAAGAGCCGAGTCGCCCCAGCTGTCACCGTTTCGCGTGCGGAGCATAGATGCGTTCTTGAAGGTGCCGAGCTTATCGAAAATACGCTCGCGCAAAAAGTCGAAAAGAGGCTTCCCCGCGAGCTTATCGACGAGTGCGGCGAGCACCTGCGAGCCCGCGCTGTCATACTGCCAGACCGTTCCCGAGGGGTGCGGGTCTGTTTTTTTGTTATTGAAATATACCGAGGTTCTGTCGGGGTCGTCGAGGGTGAACCAGGACGGGCCGTTACCCGTGGTGGACATCGTGAGCATCTCGCGGACGGTGAGCCCGTCGATAAAGGGCGAGAGCTCCGAGTGAATTTTTTCCGTGAAGAGCTCTGCGATTTTGTCGTCGAGAGAGAGCTTGCCGTCGTCGGCCAGAAGACCGATTGCGAGAGCCGTGTAGCTCTTTGTCGCCGAGTACATTCTGTGCGGATAGTCCTTGTGGTACGGCTCCCAATAGAACTCGCCGAAAATCTTGTCCCCCCGCATCATAAGAAGACTGTGTATAGGTATGTTACGCTTGTTAATGCGCTCGATAATTCTTGCTATGGCGTCGCTTCTGATGCCCGCCGCCTCGGGTGTGATTTTTTCAAACATAATGCACCTCAAAAATGTTTTTCGCCTCTATGATAGCACATTTAAAATAAATGTCAAGTGTTTTTTTTAATTAAGTACACAAAGCGAAAAAGCAAAGTCGCGAAATAAAAAGTTTAAAAAATACTGTTGATTTATTTACGCTCCTGTGCTACCATATATCTTGGCAAAATTAAAAGAAAAAAGGAGAAACAAAATGGATTGGCAGGCTTTATGGAACAATATCGTTCATTGGGCGGCTACCGCGGGCGTTAGGCTGCTTATCGCTCTCGTGGTATTATTCGTATCGTTTAAGCTTATAAACCTTGTGGCAAGGCGCATCGAGCGCTCGGCAAATAGAAAGAATGCCGACAAAACTATTATGCGCACGGTCGCCTACATTTTCAAGCTCGGAATGAAGATAGTTATAGCTATCTGTCTTGTGGGCTACGTAGGAATTGATACCAGCGGATTAACCGCGCTCGTAACCTCTCTCGGTGTGTGCGTCGGCTTGGCTGTTAACGGCGCACTCTCTAACCTTGCCGGCGGCGTGCTTATTATTATCACACGCCCCTTCCGCATCGACGACTATATTGAGGCTCAGGGCTACTCGGGCACGGTAGAGGAGATACATATAACCAATACCAAGCTGCGCACCCCCGATAACAAGGTAGTCTTTATTCCGAACGGCGCTCTCTCCACGGGCTCGGTCGTTAATTATTCGATGAACGACACGCGCAGAGTAGACGAGGTGTACACGGTTGCATACTCGGCCGACTTTAAGCGGGCGAAGGACATACTCGCCGACATATACGACTCTCACCCTCTCGTCCTGAAGGACCCCGCGCCCTTCATTCGCGTGACCGAGCACGCGTCCTCCTCCATAAATATCACTACACGCGTATGGGTTAAGAGCGAGGATTACTGGACGGTTAAATTTGATGTGCTCGAAGCTGTTAAGGAGCGCTTCGATGCCGAGGGAATCGAGATTCCCTTCCCGCAGATGGACGTTCACGTCAAGAATGACTAAGGAGCACGGCTCCAAAAAAAGGGACTGTCGCATTTAGGCATAACCGAATAAAAAACGAGGGGTATTGTGAAAAATCACAGTACCTCTCTTAATATTATGTGTGTTTTGAGGAAATCAAGGTTGAAAACCTGCGGTTTTCCTCTTTTTTATTCGTTTTTTATTCTATCGCCGTTTACTCGCTCGACGTACTCTTGTACGCCTCACGCTCGGAGAACGACGATTTCTGCTCTAAATCCGTTCGTCCCGAGGTTCTGTTCTCATCAAGAATTCACCGAATTTATATCTTTCGCCGAATTCTTCCGCATTTTGCTTCGATTTTATTGAATTCTTGATGAGACAGCCCCTTTTCTAACCTTCTTCTGCGCGGGCTATTCTCTCCTTAAGCTCCGAGACAAAGCCGTCGTTATCGATAACGCTCACCGTCGTTACGTCGAAGGAATTGTATTTAATGTTCACGTGGGTGAGGGCGTTTTTTAATGACATCATTGATTCGGAGTAGAATTTTTTATCCTTTTCGACACCGCGTATTTTAGAGTAAGGAATTTCCCTCTTCAAAACCGGGCCGTATTTTATAAAAAGCGTGCTCTCGCGCAACTCGACGTAGCCGAAGAGAGAGGCGACGGAAAAATAAAGAATAAAAAGCGTCAGGGGAATCATAATGAAAAGCGTGCTCGTCTCGGCAAGAGCGAGAAGCACCGTCGCCCCGAGGGTTAAGAGCACCGTCGGCAGGGTTATTCCGAGATATATCCCGTCGCATAACGGCTTGTATCTTTTTGTTTGCATTTTTATGTCTCCTTCCTACTTTATAGGCGCATTGTCTCGCCTTCCCTTGTAAGCGGGTATTCCACTCCGTCCTTAATAAGATATGCCTCCCCGTGCAGCGTTTTTTCGCCGTCTGCGAGCAATATGTAGCTGCCGTCGGTGAGTGCGATAATCTCTCGCCCGACACTGTCGGGGAAGGCGATGTCCTCGCCCATAAGGAGACCGTCGAGGCGAAGCCCCTTCAAATACTGATAGTGTGGGAAGATATTTATATCGGTAAGGCCGAGCCCCTCTATCCACCGCTCGTAGCGCGGGTCGGTGGCCTCGCCGTTAAGCTCGGGTATGGCGTAGACGGTGTCGGCACAGTTCATAGAGCCCGCACTGAGGGCGAGCACCGAGCCGTCAAAGTCCGCGAGCCTCTCCCTTAGGCCAAGCCTTTTCATAAATCTGTTCTCGGTCGGCACGTGCCCGCCCGAGAGAAAGAGAATATCTACCTCCGAGAGATTATCTGCGGCGGCGGTATTCCGCCCGTCGCAAACGAGGAGCGACGAGACCGATAGCCCGCTCATAAGAAAGGTGTCGAGCATACGCCGTGCCATCTCGTCATTTCCGCGGTGGTCATCGGGGTCGGAGGCTATAACGAGCACCCGTGCGTTATTTTTCCATATCGATTTAACAGTATCAAGCAAGCCGCCCCGCCGAATTATGACCGACGGCGCCTCACGCCCGTCGCGCTCAAAATAGTCGCAAAAGCAGCTTGTCAGCAGTATTTTCAAGGGCTCCTCTCCTTAAATGTCCAAATATGTAAGCAATTATTTACTTTTCACAAGCCTTTTATCTAACTCCGCCGCGTAATCGGTAAAGTTAGAGCTATTCGGCTGATATAGCGGGTGGACGGGGTTATTTGCTTTCGTAAGCCTTATCACCTTTATTTTCTTCCCCCGCTCGTCGCCGAGGAGAGCGAGAATATCATCGAGGCAGCCCCGAAGATACGGTCGCTTATCAATCAGGTTGCCGTAGGCGAGCAGCACGTCACAGTCGGGATAGCGCTCGGCAACACGTCCGATGTGCTCGAGATTTAACCGAACGAGCTCGGGGTCGCACTCGGCGTGAAGCTCACACGGGTCGGTTGCGCGCTGAGGATATACGTTCAGCATTATCCAGTTCTCGTAGCCGTTATGCCTACCGAGGCTTATTACCTTCCTTATGGTATTATCCAATTTATCGGGCGTTGCGGTGCTCGGGTTTATCCCGAAGCACAAAAGCGTTCTTCCCTCGGGGTTGAACACCTGACCTAAAACGAACCGCGCGGTATTGTCCTCGTTGTTTTCATAAATCCAGAGCATAGCTATAGTGTTTTTATACCTTCCTTATTCATTGTCGTACGCCGCTCGGTTCTTCTCCGAAAAATAAAGCAATTCAGTTAAGCGAGGAGGTGTTAATTACTCGCTTTATCATATCCTCAACCGCGCGACACGTATTTACCGTTTTTAAATTAATGTGCGGATATTTTTGCTTTCCGAGAACGAAGAGCTCGTGGGTAAAGCCCTGCCCTATTTCTTCTACACCCGAAAAATCAAGGTCGATGTCGTTGAACAGTGTGATACATTCAAGCAACCGTCGAGCCTCCGAGCGTGACACGGGGTTGCCGCCGGGGAACATATGTGCAATCGGAATAGAGGTTTTTATAAATCCCTCCTCGACAGGCGCAAAGGTGTTGAATACCTCTGATAACACCTTTTTGCTGTTGTTTCCGAGGGTCATCGTTACGGCCGTTCCGCTTTCCATTTTCAGAAGACTATGCAGCTCACGGTCCTCTACCCGGGCGGACGAGAAGTTGTTTCGAGTGAAAAAGTTATCATCGGAGTAGATAATAAACTCGTCCATAATGTGAGAGGTAAAGAAAATTCCCTCGCCCGTATGATACTGCTTCGCGGTGGTGAACTTGCCCGCAAACAAAAGCGAGACACATTCCCCGATAGAAAGCGTTTCGTTTTTGCTTTCCTTCATAAACCTTTGAATGTTCTTAAAAATTCCTATACCGTCGTCCTTTATCAATATCTTGGTTTCGAGACAGTTCTGATATATCGAAACGGAAATATTTTCCGCTTCGGAATGCTCTATGGCATTATTCATCATTTCGGTAAAGGCGTAATTCCATATTGAATTTACGTTCCTTTTAAAATTTATGTGCTGCGAAATAAAGCCGTTGTAGATGCGGTCCTCTCCAAGAGTGCCGTCGTTCTTGAAAAGATAATGATAGCTTGTTGTTTTGATAACGTATTCCTTGTCCCGCTTTTCAATCAAGCCGTCGGCTTCCATTTGTTTAATGTAATTATATACGCTGGATTTGCTTATATTAAAGGCCTCTACGGTCGTTTTGATACAATCCTTCCTTTTGTTTTTTATCAAACGAAGTATATAATTTTTTACCTTTTCTTGGTTTACAATTTTCATTTTTTCATCTCCATATGGCTTTTCTATATACAGAATATCACGTTTTGAAATAAAAGTCAATGATTTTTCCAAATAAAACAGAAGATTTTCCAAATAGATTTGTTTATTTGGAATTAAAAAGAGAGATAACCGCGAGGGCTGCCGACCAACTAGGATTTTGACGCGGGGCGTCAATATTCCTCACCTTGCCGCTTAAGTGCAAGCACTACGCGCTCTGCGGTGGGAATGCGCATACCGCTCGCGGTATATTGCCCGACGAGTATAGCGGAGCGTGTTTAGTATAAGTGCGGAACGGTTATATCAAAATTTATCACGAGTGGCAATACCTAGGACCGACCGGTTATACTCCCATTCGGCGCAAGCGCGCTACACGCTCTTGGTGCTACGCACTTTGTTCGTTTTACAACGAACCGCCGAGGAGCAATCTGCACTCGCTCGCTTGAATGCGAGCATTCAGACTCGACTTCGTTTGATTATGTAGCCTTCGGCTCTAACCGGTCGAGCGGTCGTAGACCGCATCCTAGTTGGTCCACCACAGAAACAAAAAAGGTCAACCGCAAGGGCTGCCGAACATCTAGGATTTTGACGCAGAGCGTCAATATTCCTCACCTTGCCGCTTAAGTGCAAGCACTACGCGCTCTGCGGTGGGAATGCGAACCTATTTTCGCTCCGCGAGGTCGCGAAAACTAGGTTCGCGAGTCCTAGTTGGTCCACCACAGAAACAAAAAAGCCCCGAAAAATCGGGGCGTTTCTGTGGTGGACCAACTAGGACTCGAACCTAGGACCGACCGGTTATGAGCCGGTAGCTCTAACCAACTGAGCTATTGGTCCGTATTAAATTTTTCGTTCTAATAACGTATATGCCAAACAAGCTAATATATTGTAGCAGAAATCTATGAACAAATCATTAAATTTATATTAACAAATAATAAATACTTTGTGCGAGAGCGATTGTTTTAATTTTCGGTTAAGTTTGGGCAATTCATATTGACAAATTCGCGGGGTTTAGGTATAATATGGAATAAGAACGGCAATAAAAAAACATAATATATAAAAAACGAAAGAGGAGATTTCAAAATGGATCTTAAGGGAACGAAAACAGAACAGAATCTTATGACTGCGTTTGCAGGCGAGTCGCAGGCGAGAAACAAATACACCTACTTCGCATCTGTTGCGAAGAAGGAGGGCTACGAGCAGATTGCCGCAATTTTCCTCCAGACCGCAGATAACGAGAAGGAGCACGCTAAGCTCTGGTTTAAGGCTCTCGGCGGACTCGGCGACACCGCGGCTAACCTTGCCGCTGCTGCCGCAGGCGAGAACTACGAGTGGACCGAGATGTACGACACCTTTGCACGCGAGGCAGAGGAGGAGGGCTTCACCGCTCTTGCACGTCAGTTCAGAGCCGTTGCCGCTATCGAGAAGACTCACGAGGAGAGATACAGAGCGCTTCTTAACAACGTTGAGATGCAGAAGGTGTTCGAGAAGAGCGAGATGACTATGTGGGAGTGCCGCAACTGCGGACATCTCGTAATGGGCACCAAGGCGCCCGGCGCTTGCCCTGTTTGTGCGCATCCTCAGAGCTTTTTTGAGGTCCGCAAAGAAAATTATTAATTTCGGGCTTCGGTATTTTGGCAGAAACGCAAACGAAATATTAGGGAGAGGCACTTTTAAGCCTCTCCCTTTCCTTTGTAAAACGCTCGTAGGCAAGGTTAAGGTTGAAAGCCTGCGGCTTTCTTTTTATTTTCGTTTGCTTTTGCCGTTTCCTCGCTCGGTGTACCCTTGTACACCTCTCGCTCGTCAGCCGACAAATTCTGCTCAAAATCCCTTTGCCCGAGGGCTGTCGCGCGTACCGCGCGAAATGATGCTTGCCTTCGGCAAATGAGGAACGATGTCGCTAACGCTAATGATGACGGCTCGCGCCTAATTAAAGTTGAAAAGGCAAGCATCGCATCATATTGAGCCTGCGGCTCAATACATCATTTTGCGAAGCAAAGCATCATTACGACCGAACGGAAGTAGCATCATTAAAGGCTTTGACTTTATTAAAGGCGTGTTGGGGCTTCGGCATTTTGGCATAGCCGAATAAAAAAGGAAGAGATTACGCCTTGTAGTCTCTTCCTTTCGTTTTTATAGGATTGTTACGCTTCTGCCGAGGGCCAGCGAATAGACCTCTATTTTCGTCGGGGCTCGGCCGAGCATCTTCTCGATTGCCTTCGCATAGTAGGAGAGCTGGAGCGAGTGCGCCGCCCTCAGCTTCGCCTCGGCGAGCGACTCGTCGGCGAGCTCCTCGCGCGTCATTCTGTCGGTCTTGTAATCTACAAGACGGAGCGAGCCGTCCTCGCCCTCTATTATGCAGTCGATAACGCCCTGAACGAGCACGCTCTCGCCGCGGTAGGCCTCCTTCCTGTCGGGGTCGGTTGTGAAGTCGTCGGCATCAAGCATGACGTTGAAGCGAAGCTCGCGGTGGAGCCTCTTCGCGCCGAGCATAGCACCGAAGAGCTCGGAGCGGCGGAAGGCCTCAATCTCGCCGATGCGAACGCGCTCGCCGTCGCGCGCCGATAGGTAGCCCTCGTTAAGCAGGCGCTCGAGCTCTGCCGCAGCGCCATTTTCCTTAAGTCTCTCAAGGTCGCAAAACTGTAAAAGCATATGCGTAGCAATTCCGCGCCGCGCGCTCTCGCGCTCGTCGCGCCCCGTGATGAACGAGGGCAGCTTGCCCTGCCCCGCCCGCTCGCGCTCGGGCTCAACTTCCTCGGTATAGTCCTCCTCGGTGCCGTCGAGCACCGTGGGATAGAGGCGGGATATTGAGAGCTTCTCGGGCAGCTCGGTCATATGCTCTCTCGGATATTTAAAGTCGAGGCTCTCCTTCATTCTGCGGTATATCTCGTCGGCATCGTCGCCGCCCTCGCTCTCCCGTGCCACTTCTCCCGCGGCGGCCGAGGCGTGCGGTGTCTTCTCGTCGAGGGCGTATAGCTCCTCGGGCGATATGGGAGACTTGCCCGTAGAGGCCATTATAGCCTCGAGCGACGAGGATAGCGAGTAAACCGAGTGCGTGTCGAGAAATTCGCGCTCTATCTCCATCTCGGCCTTGAGGTTATCTACCCTTTTTCTCGGCTTGCCTATAACGTAGAGGCGCTCGCGCGCACGGGTTAAGGCAACGTAGAGAATTCTCGTCTCCTCCTCAAGCTCGCGACGGTCGATATAGTCGCGGATTGCCCGCTTCATCGGGTTGTCTACGAGCGAGAGGCCCCCGGGCGTGCGAAGAAGAAGCCCGATGCCGAAGCCCTCGTCGTAGGTGAGGCGCTCTCTGTCCGCCCCGGATGAGCGGAAGCTCTTTTCCGCGCCCGCGAGAAATACTATCGGATATTCAAGACCCTTCGAGGAATGGACGGTCTGTATTCTGACGGCGTTCGTCGCCGTCGGCGCCTCCTTGGTCTCGAAGGCGTTTTTCTTTTTGTCCATTATCCTCGTGATATAGCTTATAAAGTTATAAAGCCCCTCGAAGGAGCCGCCCTCAAAGCGCCTCGCATAGTCGTAGAAGCGTAAGAGGTGACCCGTGCCGCCGTTTGCGGCGGCGAGCGGCAGAAGTCGGCACTCGCCGAACAGCCGCGCGATAAGCGCATCGGTGGGCATACCCTCGGCAATCGCGCGGTAATGCGAGAGCCGCGCGACGAAGGCGTGTCCGCGCTCGTACTCGGGGTGCGCCCCGTTGTAGGACAGGAGCGCATCGTAGAAGTACTCTCCCTCGCCCTCGCGCCGAATTTGAACGAGCTCGTCGGGGGTAAAATTAAAAATCGGGGAGCACATAATTCCGAGAAGCTCGGTGTCGCGCCTCGGGTTGTCTATTACCGAGAGGAGCGAAATCATAAGCAGAACCTCGGGATTACAGAAAAAGCTCTTCTCGTCGGCGAGCGCCGAGGGAATACCGTAGGCGGTGAGCGCCGCAGCGTATTCCTTATCCTTGCCCTCTGCCGAGCGTAAAAGAATGGCAATATCGCGGGGCTTAACGGGCGTACCGTCGTCAAGAAGGCCGCACTCGAGAAGCTCCTTGATTTTCCTCGCCACAACCGTCGGCTGGTCGTATAGCTCGGGGTCGGGGTCCTCTGCCGTACGGGGCGGGGCGTCCACCGCGACGAGCACGGCGGGGCGGTAGGTGGGCGGGGTCTCGGTCTTCTTTGAATAGCGGAGCCTGTCTCCCGCCTCGTAGCCCATGCTCTCGCCTATCTTCTCGAAAAGGGTATCGAAAACAAGGTTAACGAAGTCTATAACACCCTCGTCGGAGCGAAAGTTGTTCGACATAAATATAGATGCCTCACCACCCGCGACAGACTCGGAAAGTGGCGGGAACGAGGTCTTCTTCTCCTTAAAGAAGGCGGGGTTCGCATTACGGAAGCCGTAGATGCTCTGCTTTATATCTCCGACCATAAAGCCAGCTCCCTCGGGCGTTACCGCCTCGAAGATACGAGCCTGAAGGCTGTTTACGTCCTGATACTCATCTATGTAAACATATCTATACATTTTGCGCTGAGAATATGCAATATCGGTGAGCTCTCCACCCTGCCAAAGGCAGTCGTAGGCATAGCGCTCAATATCGCTATATTCGCACATTCCGCGGGCGTTTTTCTCGGCACGGTAGGCCTCGTCGAGCTTTGATATAAACCTATACAGCACCGAGAGGGTGGAGTATAGCTCGCCCGAGGTCGCGCGCCAGGTGTCGGAATCATAGGAGAAGAAGCGAGAGGTCAAGCTCTCAATCTCGTCACCGAGGCGCAGTCTTATCTCCTTTAGCGGGGGGAAGGCGGGGTCCTTTAGCTTATTCGGAGTTTTCCCGTGGGTGCGGGAGCGGAGTGCCGAGCGTATATCCTCGTAGCGCTCGGCCCGAAGGAGCCCCTCCAGAAAGTCAATATCTCCGTCCACGGTATCTCTGTGTGCGTTTGCCTTAGCATCGTAGCCCGAGAGCCTCTCGCGCACCGAGCGGAGCACCGACAGGTGGTGCCGTGCGGCACTGTGAAGCCGGTCGATTATATATTTTCCGTACACGCCCCCCTCGACGGCCCCCTCGGCACCCTCGCGATAGCGCTCGACGAGAGCCGCAAGCGAGCCGACACCGAGCTCGGTATTCATAGCACGGGTGTAAACGTAGGTTATCGCCGCGCCAGTTGCCTCGCGGTTCTTCATATCGGTAAGACAGTCGGCGAGACGGTCAATCTCGGCGGGTGTCGCCACCTCGGGCAGCTCGCCCTCGTAGACCGAGGAAAGAAGCGCATCGAGAATATTATCAAATAAAAGCGCCGCCTCGGCGGGGTCGGCTATACGGAATGACGGTGACACGCCGACACGCTCGGCGTTCTGCCGCAAAAGCTCGGCGCAAAAGGCATCGATAGTAGATATATGCGCCGCGGGAAGGAGTAAAAGCTCCCTCTCGAGCCGCTTGTCGCCGCCGCTTTTCCGCACGGCCTCGGTGAGCGCGCCGCGTATTCTCTCCTTCAGCTCGGCAACGGCGGCGTTGGTAAAGGTGACGATAAGCATATCGGATAGGCTCGCTCCCTCGTCCTCGAGGAGCGTGCGGATTATGCGCTCGGTGAGGGTCGCCGTCTTTCCCGAGCCCGCCGCGGCGGAAACGAGAAGCGTTCTGTCACGCGTATTTATAGCCGAGCTCTGCTCGGGTGTCCATTCTCTTGCCACTGCCGTCTCCCTTCTTAATCCAATCTGAACTGTCTTATCGGCTTTATAGCCGCTCCCGCCTCGTACTCTCTTACCTCGCCGACGGCGAAAAATCCGCGCTCGTCGGATAGGCGAAGGAGCGTTCCGAGCGGAAAATCTCTCCCTATCTTCCTTAAATAAATCTCCTGCCCCGCCCGCGCGAGGTGAGAGAAGAAGGGCGGGAGCGCCACAACGGTAAATTTCTCGAAAATTCTCTCGGTGGGTATAACAATCGCCCCGCGCTCGGCCTCGCTCATAGCCTCAAGCTCGCCGAGGGTGAGCGCATCTCCGAGCGTAAAGCCCGAGGCCGCGGTGCGGCAGAGCGTCTTCATCACGCCGCCCGAGCCGAGCCTCCTTCCTATATCGGCGCAGAGCGTGCGAATATAGGTGCCCTTACTACAGTGAACGTCGAGCGTGTATTCCCCGCCCGAAATATGCTCGGCCGTGAGTGAATATATCTCGATTTCCCGAGCCTCGCGCTCTACCTCTATTCCCCGCCGCGCGAGGTCGCAGAGCTTCTGCCCGCCGCGCTTTAATGCCGAGTACATCGGCGGAATTTGCTTTATTTTCCCGACGAACTCGGGTATAACCGCAAGAAGCTCGGCGGGTGTCGGGAGAGTGTCGGTGCGCGTGAGAGTCTCACCCGTAATATCCTCGGTGTCGGTCGTGAGACCGAGTAGGAGCGTCGCGCGGTAGTGCTTGTCCTCGGTGAGCATAAACTCGCTCGCCTTAACCGCCCGCCCTATAAGCACGGGCAAAACCCCCTCGGCCAGGGGGTCGAGCGTTCCCGTATGTCCCGCGCGGTCGACGGCATAGAGCCGCTTAACGCGGTTTACCACTGCCTGCGAGGAGAGCCCCGCTTCCTTTTTAACTATTACAACGCCGTCCATTTCCGCGCCCCCTTTCCTTTTCCTTTATTTTAGCATAAAGAGCGGGAAATTTCAATAAAGTATTGCAAATTGCGCCCGCGTGTAGTAAAATAATTACTGATAAAATACTTTTAGTGAGGTGCTTTTTATGAAGGCAGTTGTTACCGTTACCGGTCGCGATAAGGTCGGCATTATTGCCGAGGCCTCGGGCCTGTGTGCAAAATACGGCGCGAATATCATCGACATCAGCCAGACGGTTATGAAGGAATACTTTGCTATGATTATGCTCGTCGAGCTCGAGGGTCTCTCCTGTGACTTCTCCTGCTTTGCCGAGGGTATGGAGAAAGCGGGAGAGGAGTGCGGTGTTGACATTCGCGTGATGCACGAGGATATTTTCAACACGATGCACAAGATTTAAAAGATGTTAAACACTCAGGACATACTCGAAACAATCAAGATGATACGCGAGGAGAACCTCGATATAAGAACGGTCACAATGGGCATCTCGCTCTTCGACTGTATCTCCGACGACCCCGCGCGTCTTGAACAGAAAATATACGATAAAATAACGCGCTCGGCAAAAAACCTCGTCAGTGTTTGTCAGGAGCTCGAGCGCACCTACGGCATACCGATTGTCAATAAGCGTATATCGGTAACGCCCATATCCTACGTCGGAGCATCGCTCTCGCCCTCGGGCTTCGTCCGTCTTGCGAAGATGCTCGAGCGCGCCGCAGATGCCCTCGGCGTGAACTTTATTGGCGGCTACTCCGCCCTCGTGCAAAAGGGTGCGACGGTCGGTGCCAATAACCTTATCGCCTCTATTCCCGAGGCGCTCGCCGAGACCACGCGCATCTGCTCCTCGGTAAACGTCGCCTCGACCAAGGCGGGCATCAATATGGATGCCGTTAAGAAAATGGGCGAGATTATTAAGGAGACGGCATATCTTACCCGCGAGAACGATTCTATCGGCTGTGCGAAGCTCGTCGTCTTCGCCAATATTCCCGAGGATAACCCCTTTATGGCGGGTGCTATGCACGGTGTCGGCGAGCCCGACACGGTTATCAACGTCGGTGTCAGCGGCCCCGGTGTCGTTGCCGCGGCTATCAAGGCGGCGGGCGACTGCGACTTCTCGGGTCTTGCCGACACGGTGAAGAAGATTGCCTTTAAGATTACCCGCGTCGGTCAGCTTATCGCCGCCGAGGCGGCTCGCCGTCTCGGCGTGCCCTACGGCATAGTAGACCTCTCGCTCGCACCTACCCCCGCCGCGGGCGACTCGGTTGCCGAGATTCTCGAGAATATGGGACTTGAAAGATGCGGCACGCACGGCACCACCGCCGCGCTCGCACTGCTAAACGATGCGGTCAAGAAGGGCGGCGTTATGGCATCGAGCCACGTCGGCGGCCTCTCGGGCGCGTTTATCCCCGTATCCGAGGACAGAGGAATGATTGACGCGGTGGGAGCGGGCACGCTCTCGCTCGAGAAGCTCGAGGCGATGACGGCGGTATGCTCGGTCGGCCTCGATATGATTGCGATTCCAGGCGACACCCCCGCCTCGACCATCTCGGGCATTATCGCCGACGAGATTTCGATAGGCGTCGTCAATACCAAGACGACGGCGGTCAGGGTTATCCCCGTGTGGGGCAAGGACGTCGGCGAGAGCGCCGAGTTCGGCGGCCTTCTCGGCTACGCGCCGATTATGCCTCTAAAAAAAGAGAGCTGCGAGAAGTTTATCGGCCGCGGCGGCAGAATCCCCGCACCTATCCACTCGCTGAAAAATTAAACGAAAGAAAAAGCCTCGGTCGGAAACACGCGATCTTCTAAGCGGCGAAGACGCACCAACCGGATAAGACAAAGAAAAGTTATCAAAGACGAAAATCCGAGATAGCTTTTCTTTTTTTATGAAAAATAAAAGCGTTCTATTTACCAATTTTAAAAAATTGTTGATTTTGGTAAACAGATGATAATATAAGCGACGAAAAAACCTTCGAGCGAGAAATATCCCCGCTATTACAAATTAATGATGCTTATCCCAAAATGGTAATCGCAAGAATTCGCCACGACGAATATCAATACGAGGGCGTGCGGATTGTAGATATTTCAGATTGGTTATTGAGGTAATAGACAAAAATATAATTTTTTAAAAATCGGTAAATAGAATCGGGCGGCAGAATCCCCGCACCTATCCACTCGCTGAAAAATTAAACAACAGAAAAAGCGCCCGACGGTCTCCCGTCGGGCGCTCGGTTTTTTCAAAGAACTCTTTTCCTATATGAAAGCTTTTAGTCTTTCTTTTGCCCTCTCGTTTTTTTTATCCATCGAGAATACGCATAACCCGGCTTAATACGAGTAAACAACAAATGTATTATCAACATCCAAGCACTGTCAACAAATACTACTAACACCGCTATGATATATCCTAAGCTCTGACTAAAATCTTGAGACAACTCCGAAAAATGTATAAATGCACAAGTAATTATAGCGACCGGATGAAAAATTAATATAAAGTAATAAAGCATTCGAATTGCTTTAGGGATTTCCTCCCTATATCTGCTATATGATAACCATTCCTTAAAAGTTTCCCCTTTCTTACGCTTTTTATATGCGCTATTATTTAGCTGATATAATTTAATTCCCCAAATAAAGCCACGGAGATAGAAAAAGCCGAGAATAAAGCACAGAATAATAACAATAATCTGATTTTTTATGCTCATCATAAGCCTCCAAAAATGCGTCTAACTTGGTTTTGCACATACTGAGATGTCAAGCTTTCGCTCAAAGCAGAAACGGCGTCTCCCGTCGGGCGCTCGGCTTTAGAACCGATATTTTTTATAATGGGCTTGCCTGCGCAGGAACGCGACATTCGTTATCTGCGCGGTATAAGACCGTCTATCGATATTACGCAAAGCTCATCATTTTCGGAATATTTATCGAGTGTCTCTCTCACTGTTTCAATTGCAACGTCGCTTTTATCATCGATATAATACTGCTTGCCAAAAAGGCGTGATTCGCCCTGACGGGAATCCGAAGACGCTCCAAAGCGTACAACTCTCCCGCCCAAAAAAATCGCAACGTCTATAATATCATTCGATTCTAACAGCGATATAACGTAATCCACCGAGCATTTTTTACTTTTTTTGATTGCAGCCTGTATATCAAGATTCGCTTTTTCTCTGCGCTCACTCAGCAAAAGCATCTCACAAAACGACAAAGCAATGCGAAGCACAAGCAGCAGCATCAGCATAGCGCTCGCCACTCCTACTATAGCATCCCAAACAGGGCTGCTGATAGGAACCCAAATCCTGATTGCGAGCAGGGCGGCAATTAATAAGGCGGAAAAAACAACCTTTAAAAGAGGAGCAGTATAGGAATCTATTTTTTCATCAACCTTAAAAATTCTCATATTCATTATCTCCCATATCTTCAAAATCGCACACACCGAATTTTGCTCGTTTTGCTTTAGGAAATTATAAACAATTCCCGTCGGGCGCTTCCTTTTTCTAAGGAGATTTATGTATTATTTTGACCTTGTCTCCGTAGGTGATGGTAAATTTCGATTTATCCTTGAAAATTGTTGGAGCTTCGTAGCAATAAATGTATCCATTTAGCTCGTAGGTTTTCTTGCCAAAAGAACTTTTCCACCCTTGGAAAGCAGTGATTTTTTTCACCTCCTCAATCGTCATATTAGGGGTCACCTCTGCACCCGCTCTATCAAACGAATAAGTTATATCTTGGGATTTTCCGCAGCACACGAATAAAATATTATCCCTAAAGCCTAACGAGGCGTATCCTTCCGCAGCATAAGTAGACTTTGAAAAAAGCTTTTCTCCATTCTTATCAAACAAAACAATTCTTAATGCGCTCGCTCTGCCGGAATAATCAGTGTAACAAAAAGCTATATCCCCATTTTCAACATTGACAACAGCATTGCTTATTCGGTCTGCATTCTTTGGAATTAACGCAATAATTATTAGACCGATAACTATGGCGCAAAACAAGACTACGTATTTTTTCATAGTTACCTCCCAAACCAGCTTTTGATTGTTCTAAACAAGCTATAAAATGTTAACCCGGCCATAGCGCCAACCAAAGCTCCCACTACTACCGCTTCCTATTCTTATTTTACCACACGCGGGGGCGGGGGTCAATTGACTTATTCAACAAAACCAAAGCTAGTATTTTGTGTGTTACATGAAAAGGGCTCCGTCGAAAATCGACGGAGCCCTTCGGCTTTTGCTTTGTTATCCTGTATACTGCCTTCTAAAAATGATATCCAACTGGCAGAATAATAATTTTTTTAAAGCTTTCTAACACATCTAGCACCGCAATTAGATTTTTATGATACCTTTCAAAGCGTCTTTGACTCAACCACGGAAAACAAAATATTTCTCTTTCGTAAGAAAACCCTATTGCAGCCATAACCTTAAAAATTTCGTTTCCTACACCCGTAATCGCCCGTTCGAAACGCTCACTATCGATATAAAACAGGCTTCTTATATCAGCACACGAGTAATTTGATTTGCTTTGTTTTAGCCCATGTATGACGAGTTCTTTTACCGAGGCGTCAGAACAAAACATGGGGTTCGATTTATCCATATAGCAGGAAATTGAGGACAAATCATTTAAAGAAACCTGCTTTCCATCTGCTACGATTTTCGGCTCATCGAGCAAAACAAAATCCTCTGGGCAATGCTTATACATAGAGAGCAAGTAGCTTACAGCCCAGCACCCCGAGTCAATTTCACCAATTAGCCTATTCACGCCTCGGGAAAAGGTGTAACACAAAGAATTTGACAGAGCATCATGTGCTGAATAAAAGCTCGACTTGCAATAAGCATATCCTTCACCTTTAACATAGATGTTATTAATTTTCATTTTTGTTTCTCCACAATTTGTACGTCCCAAACGATTATTGGGCCTGGCACAACACTAACTACTGGCCCAAACATTTGAACCCTAAAATCTGTTATTCCCATATCCACAACAAATGCGGCATTGGTTTTGAAAGAAATAACAACGCCCTGATGTGCTCCGGAGTTTTCAATTGCATATTTGTTTGGCTTTGTCTTCCAAGCATATACATAACCTCCTTCCCATTCGCTTCCAGTCATAACTCCCGTAGCCTTAATTGACGCTGCATTTTCTGGCGTGGTAATATGATAATAAACGGTCCCGTTATTTTTTGGAAAAACAGGTATCGCTTCCGATTTTTCTTCAGACTTTGAAATGGAAGCCGGCGCTGTTACAGTGTTATATGCAGCAATCCCAAAACAAACCAACATGCCACCAACTATCATAGCTGATGATACTAAATCTGCCGGGCCTATCGCAGGAGTATCGGTCTGTGAAAAGCCTGCCGCCATCACAAAATAACTTTTTGCCTGTTGTAGCGTTTGCGTAAAGGATGCCCACAGCTCTTGCCAAAACGCTCCTGTGTGATCTACACGACTTATGGGGTTGTTTCCACAATAGGCATACATGTTGTAACCGAGAATTCCTTGCCCCGTCGTTACATAGCCATCAGCATTTATCCACCTACAAACGCTCGGGTCGTAGTACCTTGAATTTACATAATAGAGTCCCGTATCAACGTCATAGTAGTAACCTCTGTATCTGAACGGGTTGGCTTCTCCTATACCGAGAATGCTGGAAGTATGCCATGTCTCTACAATATTACCCCATGCATCGTATTCATAGGTAGATATCCTGTCAAAGACGGCATCGGAGTCTCTGTATACCGCCACTACGTCACCTTGTAGGTTCTTCTCAAACCAATAGGTTTTAGGGTTTGTTAGTGAGTAGTGCTGATGCTGTATACCGATAGGCGAGCCCTCGGCATCATAAAGGAAG
>JAFVQW010000019.1 GCA_017504605.1 Clostridia bacterium | reverse complement strand
TAAAAAACGAATAAAAAGAGGAAAACCGCAGGTTTTCAACCTTGATTTCCTCAAAACTCACATAATATTAAGAGAGGTACTGTGATTTTTCACAATACCCCTCGTTTTTTATTCGGTTATGCCTAAATGCGACAGCCCCTTGCTTTTTAGAGCGCCGCCTATATAATTTTTATATAAGAGATGCCATAACCGCGCTCTCAAACGCCTTGCCCGTCTCGCCGCCGCCGTGGCTATCGTACCAGCGGGTATTCTTCATATATATAGCGACAATATCATTCTTCGGGTCAACGAAGAAGTGCGTGCCGTACGCGCCGCTCCAACCAAAGCTACCTGCGGGAAGTCGGTCACCCTCGCATCTGACGTAAACTCCGAGACCCCAAGAGCCCGTAGCGCCCTCGCCCATAATGCTAAGGGGAAGGTACGGCTTCGGCATAAGAGAGAAGACGTCCTCGCCGACGATTCTCACGCCGTCAGCCGTTCCTCTGCCGCGAAGAAGCCGCGCAAACTTATAATAGTCCTCAACCGTGCCGACAAGGCCCGCGCCCGCCGAGGTATAGGAGAGAGGAAACTGCTCAAAGGTGTGGCGTCCCATATTGACGCTCACCATACCGCCGACGGCTCTGTCCGACATCTTGACGACACGCCCCCACTGCTCCTCGGTGGGGTGATAGGTTATATCGGTGATACCGAGAGGATTAAATATATTCTCACGCACAAAATCGGCGTATTTCATACCCGAGAAGCGCTCGAGAAGAAGTGCCACGACGTCGTACGCCTGATATCCGCAATAGCCGTACTGCTCACGCGGCTCGTAGGTAAAACAAGTGTTCTTTATACAGTAATCGACAATGGTCGCATTGTCGCGGTACATCTCGGTGGGAATACGATCCTCGACCGCCGCATATATTGGGCTCGACCCCATGAAGCCCGTATCGTTGCGAAGGAACTGACCGAGAAGAAGCTCGTGACGGGGCTTGTGGTCGGGGACTACCCTGCCCCCCTCAAGTCTGCCGACAAACATATCGGCAAACTCGGGAAAATATTTTGTAATTTTGTCATCGGGAGAAAACCAACCGCGCTCAATTCCAATAAGCGCCGCCATACCCGCGACAGGCTTAGTCATAGAAGCAAGACGAAATATTGCATCGTTCCCAAGCGGTGCCCCCGTATCTACGTCCGACACGCCGCGCATATCGCGAAGAAGTATCTCGTCGCCCTGTGCAACGAGTACCGACGCACCCGCAATATATCCGCGCGAGAGGTCGCGCTCTATATTTCCCATCACGTTTTCAAATAAACGCTCTTTTGAAAGCTTTTTCACTTTTCTGCCCTCCAATAAGGCATTTTTTTATTTTTCAAAGACATTGTATCACGCCGAGTTGGAAAAATCAATACACTTTAATAAAAATTAAATTTTGTTATTGTACAATAGAGCTGTCCAGATGGGCAGTTCTATTTTTTTGCATTAAGGGTGGTTTTGTATATGAGTAGGTCTTTGATGGAGATTATTGACGAAAATAGCCGTGGTTTTTTTGATTTTAGACGCTTAAGTACATTTAGAGATCAAAAGCTCCTTGATATTTACGAGGAAGACCTAAGAAAGAAGCTCAGCAATTCGTCTAATGCTCGTTGGGATCTAGCTTTGACGATTGCTCGGCTGTTTCGTTCCGGAGCTTGGTGCGCGTTTTATGCTCAAACTCAAAAACTGTATAATGACTTTTTGTTCAGTCATTTTGACAAAAAAGGTTTGTCTTCTTCAAACCCTTACTATCCAATTGGTGGTAATTGGTCTTCTTCAAATATGATCGTTTTTTTTACCTTCCTACGTGAAAAATTCGGACTCTGTAGAACTACCGTCTACAATTACCTTGAGGTTGTGGACGAGTTCACAACGTATATTGACGATGAAGGCAAGGAACCGGAATATAAGATTAACTTTGAAGCGACGAATTTTCAGTTTTGGCAGCTCATTGAAATGACATCATTGACGTACAAGGAGCGCCTGAAGGTGCAGCCGAATTGGACTCGCGAGGAGATCCGGGCTTATAAAAAGTCTCTCCGAGAGAAGAAAAAAGGAAAAATTCAGCCGGCTGAACAGGTTGAAGCCGAAGAAAAGCCATTGACCGAAGAGCAGCAGAGGTTCGCGAAGTACTCAAAGGATGATCTTATAAAGCTTGTCGTAGAGCTTGAAAAGGCTTGTGAGAGCAAGGAATCTGAGATTGAGCGTATTATTCTTAATCCTGTTACTCCGAAAAACGTGCTTCCTTTAAAGCAAGATTTGACTTCTATTATCGAGAAGTTACTGAAGTCTTATGATTACGAGATACACCTTAATAAGCGTAAGCAGGGTGCAAAGGCGTTCGCCGGCGTCCTGGCTAAGCGTATAATCGAGAGTTGTAACTCTGATAACGTTGATTCTCCCCTTATCGACTCTGTCGATGGAGATGTTATACAAGAAAAATTCGCTGTATAAGCCGCTCTGATGAGTGCGTTGAAAATTACGACGAAACCTTTCGGTACCTCCCCGGAAGGTCAGCGGCAGAGTTCGCATATATTGCCGGCGGGCATACGCAAAGGAGAAAAGAAAATGAAAAAGAATGAAAAGAATCAGGAAGAGAAGATGCTTGAGCTTAAGGTTACGAGAGAGCTCCTCGACGCGAAAACTAAGAGCGGAGACGATATGTATGGCTACGTTCTTCGTGAGAATATTGTTGTTAACGGAAGGGAACGCGAGATTCGCGTAGATTTTGCCGCGAAGGATATCGGCGGTTACGACATGCTCGACATTATTTTCATGACAGGAGACGAAGCGTTCCTCTCTGTTCGTGAGGAACATATGACCGACGACGTAACCAAAGAAGTTACTACGTATATGGTTTATGAGATTTGGAACGAGGACGAGGACGGTATTCCTTACGTTTACAAGGTGAAGCCTATGCGTGAGAGCGACAAGGCTAAGCTCAATGTTATTCTTCAGAAGCGAGCTTTGGCTTATGAAAAGTTCCAGGCAGCAGAGGCTGCACTGACGCCCGAAGCACCTGAGCAGACCGGCAAGAAGCAGTAAAAGATAAAAGTGCAAGGGAGAGCGTTATAATTTGTTCTTTCTTGCACTTTGCTTTTTTAACGCTTAATAACGAAAGTAAAGGAGATACATAATGCGTAAGCGTAATTCAAGGGACCGACCCGGAGTGCAGCAGGGGGCTCGGGCTAAGGTGTTCTCTGTTCTTCAGAGCGTTTTTGCGATGATGCTCGTCGTTTTGGCCGTCGGCGCTCTGAGCAGTGTATTCACGAGTAAGAAGGACGAAGCGGAGC
>JAFVQW010000018.1 GCA_017504605.1 Clostridia bacterium | reverse complement strand
TCGCCCTTGGCGAATATCCTGCTAAAAACCGACCTTTCGAGGTCGGTTTTTTGCATATGGTGGGGGAAGCTCCACTTTTGGACAAGGCACTTGCCGCGCAAGTGCGCTGGTTCGCATATCCCGCGAGGAGCACCGCCCGCTCGCGAGGCGGTGGCAAGCGGGGATATCTTCGCCCTTGGCGAATATCCTGCTAAAAACCGACCTTTCGAGGTCGGTTTTTTGCATATGGTGGGGGAAGCTCCACTGTCGGACGAGGCACTTGCCGCGCAAGTGCGCTGGTTCGCATTCTCGCCGCAGTGCGTCAAGCTCGCTTGTAAGCAACAAGGCGAAAGAATCTTAGCCTTCGGCGAATATCCAGCCAACCTTCGCGGTTGGCTCTCTTTGTTGGCGGAGGTAGCTATTTTTTATAAATTGACAATACGCCTCGGTTATGCTATACTAAACACAACAAAAAACGGGAGTATTTATGAAAAAACGCTTTTCGAGGGTTTACCTCGAGCTTACGAATATATGCAATAAAAGCTGCTCCTTCTGCCCGAGGACGACGCGGGAGCCGCGTACTATGACTATGGACGAGCTCTCTATTGCTTTAGACAGGCTGTCGGGCTATACCGACTATATTTATTTTCACCTGATGGGCGAGCCCATGACGAACCGCTCGCTTGCCGATGCTATTCGTCTCGGGTCAGAGCGCGGCTTTAAATGCGCCGTGACGACGAACGGCACGCTCCTCTCAAAATGGGGCAGGGAGCTTATCGAGGCGGGAGTATACAAGGTCAATATATCTCTCCATAGCTTCGAGGGCGCGGACGCCAAGGAGCACACCGCTTATATAAAGGAATGCCTCGACTTCGCAGACGAGGCATCGCGGGCGGGAGTGCTGACGGTTTTACGCCTTTGGGAGCGCGGGGCATCGGTAGAGCACCCCGACCCCCTGCCTACCGTGCGCGGGTATTTTTCCGGTGAGGAATGGGTGAGAGGCGAGCGCGGATACAGAATAAGACACAGGCTACACCTTGAATACGGCGAGCGCTTCGCCTGGCCGAGCCTATCTGCCGACGAGCTCGGCGAGCGCGTTTTCTGCTACGGTCTCACCGACCATATCGGAATTCTCTCCGACGGCAGGGTCGTGCCCTGCTGCCTTGACGGCGAGGGCGTTATAACACTCGGAAATATATTTTCAAGCGAGCTCTCCGACATTTTATCCTCGGAGCGCGCCGAGAATATTCTCGCGGGCTTTCGGGCTCGCGAGGCAAGAGAGGAGCTCTGCCGCCGCTGCGGCTATGCCCGCCGATTTAAGATTTAGGGGAGTGCTCCTCGATATAATCCATATAGACGTTCCAATCGCGGCGGCTGAGATAGCTCGTGCCGTGGCGGTAATGATATTTAATCCTTTCTTCGGCACCGTAGAGCGAGTAGAGCTCCCGCACGGCATCGAGCGCCTCGCACTCCCACTCGCGCTCTCGGAGCGGTACTCCCTCTGCCGAGCCTACGACGAGATGCCTCGGCGGAATGAGAGAGAAGAGAAGCGCGGGGTCATAATTTTCGGCGTGGGCTATGCCTTCGGCGTATTCCGAGCAAAAGAGGCTCTGTGCACGGAGCGATGCCGCTCCCTCGATACTCGGCAGATACGTAGCGGCACAGCTTGATATTGCATAGGATATTCGCCTCTCGGTAGCCGCACATAGCAGCGCCGCCATAGCGTACTCGGCGTGTCCGATGACTGCCACCGCACTCTCGTCAACCGACGGGTGCGAGAGCGCATAATCGGCGACAATACCCGCAGCGAAGGCTATAAGCGCACTTAGACCGGGCGCATCCTTTGCTACTCCCGCCCGAACGGCGCGGCGAAAGGCGTGGGTTGCTACGTCCTCTGCATACAGGACGAATATTCCAAATCCGCGGTTGATAATCTCCTCGGCGGGTAAGAGCTCGCTCGGCACCGCGCTTTCCCGACTTATGAAAATGAACGCGGGATGCTTGCCCTCCGTGCGCGGAATTATGGCCCGCACGGGCAGGGTGAGGCTCCTTCCCGAGGGCAGCTCGGCTGTCAGTGTCACGGTGGCAAGGGCCGCCTCGCCCGCGGCAAAGTCCGTATTGATAGTCTCGACCTTAGAATGTAAATGTCGCGGAGCATCGGGCATTCTGCCGAAAATCCTGCGCCCGAGAAGCGAGGCGATTTTCCGCCTGTGCTTTTCAAACGAGAGAGCATCGCATATTTTCGCTCCGCGGTTATTTCTTATAAAATAGGGAATGGTTCTCGTATCCATTTTGGCCTCACTCGAAGATTTTGTCGAGAAGATTATATAATTTAGTACAAAAATTGTCAATACCTTTGACAAAACGCCGACGGCGTGATAGTATATAAATAGTGAAAAAAGGAGGGGGAAAATGCGAAAAATCGAATTACCGAGCGACGTACGCTTCATAATATCGCGCCTCGCCTCGTTCGGCCACCGTGCCGACGTTGTCGGCGGCTCGGTGCGTGATGCTCTCCTTATGCGCCCCGTCGGCGACTACGACCTCACGACGAGCGCCCTGCCCGAGCAGGTCCGCGCCGCGTTCCCCGAATTCAAGACGGTTGATACGGGAATTCGCCACGGCACGCTCACGGTTATAATTAACAAGGTTCCTTATGAGATTACCACCTACCGCACCGACGGAGAGTATCTCGATAACAGACATCCGACGAGCGTTACCTTTACCGACAGTCTCGCTCTCGACCTCTCGCGGCGTGACTTTACTGTGAACGCTATGTGTTATAACGAGAGCTTTGGCCTTACCGACCTCTTTGACGGCGAGCGCGACCTTTCGCTCGGCGTGATACGCGCGGTCGGCGAGCCCGAGGTGCGCTTTACCGAGGACGCGCTCCGTATTCTCCGCGCTCTGCGCTTTGCCTCTGTGCTCGGCTTTAGCGTGGAGGAGAGAACCGCGGTGGCCGTCCGTGAGCTCTATCCGAGGCTTAAGAGCGTATCTGTCGAGCGCATTTTCACAGAGTGGCAGAAGCTTATCGCGGGTGACGGTGCATATTCCGTGCTCCGCGACTTCGGCGAGCCTCTCGGTGAGATAATTTTGGGTATTCCGAATATACTGCTGCCCGCCGAGGCGGCCTTTAATGCGGCGACCCCCGCGCTTCGCATATATTCGCTCTACGCTCTGAATTTTGAAAATCCCGCCGAGGCCTTTTCCGCCTCGATGCACAGGCTTAAGTCTCCCGCGCGCACTCGCACGCACGGCGAGGCGGTGCTCCGCGCCTTCTCGGGGGAGATACCCGTATCGGATTTCGATATACTTCTCGCCCTCGGCGAGTATGGCGAGGAGGTGCTCCTTGATGCCGCGGGGCTTTGGATTATGCTCGGGCGGGCGGATGCCTCGCTTCGCGAGAAAATCCTCGGGGTAAGCTCCTCGGGCATTCCGTATAAAATTTCCGCTCTTAAAATTAACGGCGGCGACCTCATAGCCCGCGGTATATCGGGGGAGAGGGTGGGTGCCGAGCTGCGCCGCGTGCTTCTTGCCGTGATGCGCGGCGAGTGCGAGCCGACAAGAGAGGCGGAGCTTAGCCTTCTCGATTAGTAGCGCAGGGGCGCCATACCGAATAAAATAATAGCAAACGACATCTTTTTTGGGCTTGCTATGAAAAAATACGAAATTTCGGTAGAAAAAATTAAAATGACGGTCTTTACTCTTGACTGTCAGGATATGATAGATAATAAGGTGTCGGGTGCGGGGCTTCTCTCGCACCCGCTTTTATCTCGGTGTGAGTTTTTCGGCTACGGGATATTTATTTATCCGAGCGCCGAGTGCGATATAGGGGCTCTCGGCGCTTACCGCACCGAGGATGCTACGCTCCCGCTCTCGCACGTTACTACGCTCGTCGGGGTCGGAGCCTTCCTTGAACGGGTGCGCCACCGCCCGCTCGACGAAATGACGGTCGAAATCGCAAATTTACACGCCGAGCTTCAATTTCTTGACACGGTTGACGGCCGCGTAGCTCTAAATTTGCCAAAATGTAAACTTTTATCGACATATACCGCCGAGCTCGCCTCGGGACTGTCCTTTTCTCTTGCCGACACCTACGTATATTCGTCGGTTAGGCTGGCTCGGGCTACCGAGCCCTCGCGCCTTCTTTGGCGCACCGCGCTCTCACTCAGAATTCTGAAGGGACGCCCCGATGCCGCCTCTGTCGCGCTCTTTTGCCCCGAGAGGCTCGAGTTCGTCTCGGTCTCACCCGTCCCCTTTGATTTTTCCGCGGCGGCGGCTCTCGGGGTATACCTTTTCGGCACGGGCAGGGTAGCTTATACCGATACCGTCCGACTTACCTCGGGTGCCCATTCGGTTACGGTGGGAAGGGTAGGTATCGGCGGTATAGCGCTGATTTTTGACGCCGCGCGCCTTGGCGCTTGACTAAGTCTGTATTTTGTGCTAAAATACTCTAAGAAAATTTGGGGGCGTAAGTATATGGCATTTGACGCTTGTATGATGAGAGCCGTGCTCTCGGAATTTAAAAATGAGTTTCCCGAGGGAAAAATCGAGAAGGTTTTTCAGCCGAGAAACGACGAAATAGATTTGCAGCTTCGTCACGGTGGGCTGACGCGCCGCCTCGTATTCAACGTCGGCCCTAACGCCCCGAGGCTACAGCTTTCGGATTTGCAGAAGGAAAACCCTCTTTCCGCTCCTATGTTCTGTATGCTTTTGCGTAAGCATCTCCAGGGCGCGAGGATAGTCTCGGCAGAGCAGCCGGGCTTTGACAGAATTGCCGTGTTCACCGTTAAGGCCTACGACGATATGGGCTTTCCCACCGAGAAAAAGATAGTTTGCGAGATAATGGGTAAGTATGCCAATCTTATCATTCTCGGCGAGGACGATAAGATTATCACCGCGCTTAAAATCATCGACTTTTCCTCGAGCACGGTAAGACAGGTTTTGCCGGGGCTTAAATATCAGACCCCCGCTCAGCAGGACAAGCTGATGCCCCTCTCGGCCGGGCGCGAGGACTTCTTCGCACGTCTAAGCGACTTTTCCCCGGAGCGCACGGGCGAGAAATTTATCACCGAGAACTATCTCGGTATAGCGACCCAGATTGCACACGAGCTCGTCTACCGTGCCTCGGGCGCTATCGACACGCCTGTTTGCGACATTGACCCCGAGCGCTTCTATTCGGTCTTCTCGGATTGGCAGAGCCTTCTCACCGAGGAGCGCTACACCCCCACCGTCGCCTTTAACAAGGCGGGCGAGCCGATAGACTACTCCTATATGGATATAACCTACCGCGAGGGAAGTGCTACGACGGTGCACTATGCGAGCCTTCGCGAGCTTTTCGATGCCTATTTTGCCGATAAGGACAGGCGCGAGAGGATAAAGCAGCGCGCCCACGACCTCGTCACGCTTCTTTCAAACACGATAGCGAGGACCGAGCGTAAGCTCTCGCTTCAGCGCGAGGCACTCGCCGAGAGCCGCCGCGGCGAGGAGTACAAGCTCCACGCCGACCTCATCACCGCCAATATATACCGCCTTAAGCGCGGTATGCAGTCCTTTACCGCCGTCGATTATACCGCCGAGGAGCCCTCGGAGGTTGAGATTGAATTAAATCCGAGGCTCACTCCCGCCGAGAACGCACAGAGGCTCTATAAGCTCTACAACAAGTGCAAGACGGCGAGGCAGGTGCTCGCCGAGCAGATAGAGAAATGGGAGGCCGAGCTCGTTTATCTTCAGGGCGTCGAGGGCTTCCTCGGCCGCGCCGAGAGCGAGGAGGACCTTATCGAGATACGCGACGAGCTTTACCGCTCGGGATACGCCTCGCGGCTTCGCGGCTACCGCCCGCCGAAGACGATAAAGGCGCGGCCCATGCGCTTTACCACCTCGGGCGGCTTTACCCTTCTTGTCGGCAGGAATAACGTGCAGAACGATTACCTGACCTTCAAGCTTGCCGAGCGCGACGATATATGGTTTCATACCAAGGATATACCTGGCTCGCACTGCATACTCGTAACCGAGGGAAAAGAGCCCGGAGATATAGATTACACCGAGGCCGCATCTGTTGCCGCTTATTACTCCCGCGCCAGTGCGGCGCCCGTTGCCGTCGATTACACGAGGGTTAAAAACATCAAGAAGCCGCAGGGGGCTAAGCCCGGCTTCGTCATATACAAGACCAATTACACGGCCTACGTAAGCAGGCTTTCGGGAGAGGAGATAGGAAAAAATGGTTGACCTCGTTGGGCTTCATAAGCACTTTATACTCGAGCATCTTCGCCCGGGCGATGCGGCGGCGGACTTCACTATGGGTAACGGTAACGACACCCTCTTTCTCTCCCGAACCGTCGGCGAGGAGGGCAGGGTTTACGCCTTCGATATTCAGGAAAAGGCGCTCGAGAGCACCGAGCGGCTCCTCACCGAGATGGGTGCGCCGAAAAATTATACCCTGATATGCGCCTCGCACCACAGAGCCGAGGAGTTTATCAAGGAGCCAATCCGTGCGGGAATGTTCAATCTCGGCTATCTGCCGCGCGGGGGAAACAAGAGCGTTACGACGATGCTTGAGACGACACGCCCCGCGGTCGAGGCGGCTCTCCGCCTTCTCGCACCCGACGGCGCGCTGATAGTCGCGATATACCCCGGGCACGACGAGGGCGCGCTCGAGGGAGAGGAGCTTCGTAAATATTTCTCCTCGCTCTCGCGCTTCCGTATATGCGCCTCGGAGTTCAGAATTCTGAATTCCCCGACCTCACCGTATTTCTTCCTGCTTGAGAAGAGCCCGAAGGCGGCCTTCGGAGAGATATAAAAAAGTGCACTGCTGCGCGGCAGTGCACTTTTACTTTTAACCGTATAGCCTCTTTACGAGTGCTATAGATGAGTAATATAAAATTAAAAATACGAGAGCGAGCAGAGCGTAGCAGGCCGCGATGTAGATAATCTCGCCCGTCATAAGCCGGAAGGAGCACTCGATAAGAAGCGTCACGGTGTCGATAATCTCAAAAGCAAGAAGAAGGATAAGCGCGCCGAGGCAGCCGCCGAGTATGGCGCGAGAGGCGGGCGAGGGGGCCGAGGCGCTTACCTCACCGATGCTGCCCGCGATAAGCTCGCGGCGCCGCCCCTTGGCAGACCGACCCGTAAAGAGAAGCGCGAAGCCGAAAATGCCGAGAAGAATAAGATAAAATACGGCAACCTCGGCGGCACTCGTGAGGAGCGAGAGCGGAATGGATTCCGAGGTGTCGAACCCCTCGGAGATGTAACCGATATAATAGTATGGAAGGCTGTATAAGAGTCGCGTTGCCGCGGGTACGGCGAGGAAGGAAAAGGCACTGCGTATGCCCTTCGCCGAATAGAGCGCGAGCGAAATTGCCACCGCCGTCGCGGGTACCGCGAGCTCAAAGGCTCTATGCAGGAAGGTGTAAAGATAATAAAGGACGTCTCCCGCCTCCGAGAGCATAAAGGTAAACGCCAAATGATATACGGCGTATACCGCGATGCTCGCGAGCGAGAAATACAGTATCGACCTTGAATAAAGGCCCCTTGTGCTTTGTAACATATTAATTCCTCGGTGTGTCATTATTGAGTTTATTTTACCACACCGCAAAAAACTTTTCAATAGATGAGAGAAAAAATGATTAAAACGACGAGGGGGGAGAGCTACGCACCCCCGCCGAGCGATGATTTTCTCGTCTGCCCGACCGAGCTCGGCAGAGGGAAAATGACGGCAGCTCTCGGCAAATACGGAGTACACCCGACGGTTATCGGACGGAGCATACTCGGCAGAGACGTAGAGTGCTTCACGCTCGGGCGGGGAAGGAGCCGTGTAATTTATTTCGGCACCCACCACGCGAGCGAGAGCGTGTGCACGAATGTTCTCTACATGCTTGCGGCGGTGCTCTCGGGTAAGAGCCCCGCCGTGCCCGCCACGGCGGGAATAGATATGGGAATTCTGCTTCGGCGTTACACCTATCATATAATTCCTTGCCTCAATCCCGACGGAGTTGAGCTGCGTTATTTTGGCGTGGGCGAGAGCCCGCTCGCCGAAAGACAGCTGCGTATGAGCGGCGGCAGCTTCGCCACCTGGCAGGCGAACGCCAGAGGCGTTGACCTCAACCATAACTACGAGGCGGGCTTCTACGCCTATAAAAAAATAGAAAGAGAGCGGGGAACTTTGGCGGGGAGCACCCTCTACTCGGGCGAATATCCCGAGAGCGAGCCCGAGAGCCGCGCCGCGGCCGTCCTCGTGCGCACGCTGTACCCCTCGGCCGTCGTCTCACTGCACACTCAGGGCGAGGAGATTTTCTTCGGCCCGCGCACCTCGCCCGCCGCCGCTCGGGCGGCCGAGCGGCTCTCGCGCCTCTTAGGCTATCGCATCGGCGAGCCCACGGGCACGGCGGCGTACGGCGGCCTTTGCGACTATACCGCGGCGCTCGGAATTCCATCGTTCACCGTCGAGCTCGGGCGGGGCAAAAATCCGCTCCCCGAGAGCTCGGTCCCCGCTCTCTACGCTCGAGCTCTCCGAGCCCTCATATTACTGCCGACGCTCGTCTAATTATGAACTTTTTGTAAACTTTATACTCCGAGGTGAAAAAATCCTTGCCTTTTTTCCTACGCTGTGTTATTATAATACACGCGTGAAATGCGCAAAAATAAATTCTCACATAGCGAGTGGGTGTACTGCCGGTGCTCTTTTCCGAGTCGCAGTATTGTGTCGCTATGGCGGAAAAACCAAGGAGGAACATAAAATGTTCGAAATTACTATCAAGCAGCTGCTTGAGGCAGGCGTACACTTCGGTCACCCTACCAAGAAGTGGAATCCCAAGATGAAGGAGTACATCTTCACCGAGAGAAACGGTATTCACATCGTTGACCTTCAGAAGACCGTTAAGAAGTTCGAGGAGGCTTACAACTTCGTAGCTTCTCTTGCACAGGAGGGCGGCACCGTTCTCTTCATCGGTACCAAGAAGCAGGCGGCAGAGACCGTTAAGGAAGAGGCTCAGAGATGCGGAATGTTCTACACGAACGCTCGCTGGCCCGGCGGTATGCTCACCAACTTCAACACCATTCGCAAGTCTATCAAGCGTCTTAAGGACCTTGAGAAGATGCAGGCAGACGGCACCTTCGATCTTCTTCCCAAGAAGGAAGTAGCGAAGAAGCTCAAGGAGATCGAGGATCTCGAGAAGTCCTACGGCGGTATCAAGGAGATGGGAGCTCTCCCCTCTTGCGTATTCGTAGTAGACACCCGCAAGGAGAGAAATGCGGTTCTCGAGGCTAAGAAGCTCGGTATTCCCGTAGTTGCTATCGTTGATACCAACTGCGACCCCGATGATGCAGATTACATCATCCCCGGTAACGATGACGCTATCCGTGCGATTAAGCTCATCGCAGGCGCTCTCGCTGACGCTGTTATCGCTGCTCACGGCGGCGAGCAGAACGAGCCCGAGGAGGCTGTAGCTGAGGACACCGCTGCTAACGACGAGGCAGCTGAATAATTCTTGAAAGGGAGATTTGAAAATGGCAGAATTTAGCGCAAAGGACGTAGCCGAGCTCAGAAAGCAGACCGGCTGCGGTATGATGGATTGCAAGAACGCACTCAAGGATTCTAACGGTGATTTCGAGGCTGCCGTTAAGCTCCTTCGCGAGAAGGGAATGGCTGCTACCGCAAAGAAGGCGGCGAGAATTGCCGCAGAGGGTCTCGTTGACGTTATGACTATCGGCGACGTTACCGCTATGGTTGAGGTTAACTCCGAGACCGACTTCGTTGCAAAGAACGCAGTATTCCAGGAGTTCGTTAAGACTATTCTTAAGACTATCATCGAGAACAAGCCCCAGGACGTTGCGGCACTTCTTGCTTGCACCGTTTCGGGCGGCACTAACACCGTTGAGGCAGAGCTTGCAGAGCACACCTACAAGATTGGTGAGAAGCTCTCTATCCGCCGCTTCGTTGTTGTTGACGGCGTTGTATCGACCTATATCCACGGTCTTGGCAGCACCGGCGTTGTAATCAGCTTCGCTACCGACGTTGCGGGCACCGATGCTTTTGCACAGTTTGCGAAGAACATCGCTCTTCAGGTTGCGGCTATGCCTGTTCTCTACCTTGACAAGGATTCCGTTCCCGCCTCGGTTCTCGAGGAGGAGAAGGCAATTCTCATCAAGCAGATGCAGCAGGATCCCAAGATGGCTAACAAGCCCCAGAACGTTCTTGAGAACATTGTAAAGGGCAAGCTCGGCAAGTTCTACGAGACCAACTGCCTTCTTGAGATGGCGTACGTAAAGGACGACTCCATGTCGGTTCAGAAGTACGTTGACACCACTGCTAAGGAGCTCGGCGGCTCTATCAAGGTTACCGGCTACGTTCGCTTTGACAAGGGCGAGGGCCTTGAGAAGAGAGAAGAGGACTTCGCGGCAGAGATTGCCAAGATGGTAAACGGCTAATAGCCTTAAATAAAAATCCGAAATTCCGTACGGGATTTCGGATTTTTTTATTTGCCGAAGCATAATCTTTTTATGTGGAGGCGGTATGACGAACAGAAACAGATTTTTTTATAACGGAATATTACTTACCGTCGTGGGCCTTGCCCTTCGCGGTGCGGGCCTGTTCTTCGGTGCATATATATCGCGTGCGGTCGGGGCCGAGGCTGTCGGGCTTCATTCTCTTATTATGACGGTTTATTCCTTCGCGGTGACACTCGCCACCTCGGGAATAAGCCTTACGGTTACGCGTCTTGTCGCGGGGGCTGTAGCCGAGGTCGGCGAGGGCGGTGGCGGCCGCGTGCTTCGGGGCGCGGTTTTATATTCGCTTTTGTTCGGTATGCTTGCCTCGCTCGGGCTATTTACCCTTGCGGGCTCGCTCGGCGAGCTCGTCCTCGGCTACAGTGAGGGCACTATCGCGCTTAGAATACTCTCGCTTTCCCTTATACCTACGGCTCTATCCTCGGTATTCTCGGGCTACTTCGTGGGGGTGAAGCGCGTTGCCTGCAACGCGCTCGTTCAGGTGTTCGGTCAGCTGTTTCGCATAGGCTATACCGTTTTTCTCGTCGCCCGTATGGCATCGGGTGACCCGCACCGCGCGGTAACGCTGCTCTGCCTCGGGACGACTGTGACTGAGCTCGTCTGCTTTCTTATCGTGCTTGTCGAGTTTATTATAGACCGCCTCTGTCGCCGTGCGCGTGAGGGTGGGGGCGCTCTCCTTCGCCCCGTGTTCGGTATGGCTCTGCCGCTCGCCGCCTCGGCCTATATACGCTCGGCGCTTCTTACGCTTGAGCACAGCCTTATACCTAAGGGCCTCAAAAAGCGGGGCGAGGACAGGGAGTCGGCGCTCTCCTCCTACGGCTATCTTCACGGAATGGCGCTCCCTCTTATACTTTATCCGATGGCACCTCTGTCCTCCTTCGCGGGGCTGCTCGTGCCCGAGTTCGCGGCAGAGGGGGAGGGCAGTGCCGAGCGGCACCGTCGGATTGCGAGCGAGGCCGTTAACGACACGCTTCTTTATTCGAGCGTTGCCGCGGTGTTTCTCTATATCTTCTCCGAGGAGCTCGGATATACGGTATACGGCTCGTACGACGCGGGGCATTACATAGCGCTCCTTTCTCCCGTCGTGCCGATTATGTATCTCGACCACGTCACCGACTCGATTTTAAAGGGCATCGGCGAGCACGTCTATTCGATGTGGGTGAATATCGCCGACTCCCTGATTTCGGTTGCGCTCGTCTTCTTTCTTATCCCGATTATGGGTATCGGCGGCTACGCCGTCGTGATAGTTGGAATGGAGCTCTTTAACTTTATTCTCTCGATTGTGCGCCTGCGCGGCAGGATTCGCTTTTCTGCCGACCTTTTCGGGAGCTTTCTTCTCCCGCTCGTCGCGGCGATGCTCGCGGCGCTTCTCTCAAAGTGCCTCTTCTTAAGCGTAGGCAGACAGATAACCGCACTGCTCCTTGTCGGGAAGATAGTATTTGCCGTCTGCGCCTTTATCGCAATACGGTATATTCTCATATGGCTCGTAGGCGCACATAATAAGATAAGAATAAAAAGAAAAGAGGGGCTGTCTCATTAAAAATTCAATAAAATCAAAGCGAAATGCGAAATAATTAGGCGAGAGATATAAATTTGGTGAATTTTTGATGAGACAGGACCTCGGGGCGAACGGATTTAGAGCAGAAATCGTCGTTCTTCGTCCCGAAGTCGTACGAG
>JAFVQW010000017.1 GCA_017504605.1 Clostridia bacterium | reverse complement strand
GAACGGATTTAGAGCAGAAATCGTCGTTCTCCGAGCGTGAGGCGTACAAGAGTACGTCGAGCGAGGAAACGGCGATAGAATAAAAAACGAATAAAAAGAGGAAAACCGCAGGTTTTCAACCTTGATTTCCTCAAAACACACATAATATTAAGAGAGGTACTGTGATTTTTCACAATACCTCTCGTTTTTTATTCGGTTATGCCTAAATGCGACAGCCCCTTCTGCTTTTATTTTGAGGGAATAACGATTGTTGCAACGTAGCTTCCGCTCTCAAAATAGGTATAAACCTGATTTTCCCCGTTCGTGCCGTCCGCCGCCTCGGGAACGTCGTATCCCTCGGGAACTGCGGTTACGGTGAACTTGATGTCGCCCTCATAATCCGCGGGGAGAGAGGCAGAGACCTTACCGTCCTCGCCGCTCGTCTTGGGGAGAAGGCACTGACTGTGACAAATCTGAATACTAACGCCCGCGAGTGCGTTGCCGCTTTCGTCAACCGCAATAACGGTAGCGAGCCTTGTGAGCTTAACCGTCTTCTCGGTTACGCCGTCGAACTTTCTGTCCGCCTTCTTGCTGAAGGGAGAGCCGTAGCCGTCGTGGCTGACGAGCTCGACGTATACGTCGGAGAGAGTATCGATATTGGCCGTAGCCTTACCGTCGGCACCCGTCGTAAGAACGTCGGTCTCGTTTTTACCGTAGGTAAATTTGAGCGTAACGCCCGCAAGAGCGTTTCCGTCGGGGTCGAGAACGGTTACGGTGTAATCGGTTCCGGTAGGGGTGGTACCACCGCCGCCGTTATCGCCGCCCTCGGTGCCTCCGCCCGGGGTGTCGCCGCCCCCCTCGCCACCGCCGGTGTTGCAGGCGGTGAAAAGGGTAAGAGCGGAAAGCATAAGCGTAAAAATCAAAAGAAGTGAAAATATTTTTCTCATTTTTATTCCTCCGTAGCGTCGGCGCCAAGGTGAGAGTAGAAGTAGCAGAACTTGGTCCAAGCGTTTTCAACGTCCTCGAATACGTCTACGTCGATGAGGAGCTGGAGAATGTGGGCAAGCGTTTCGTCAACCGCAACGCAGCCCTGACGCTCGGGGTGGTCTGCCTCGTCAAGCATCTTTTCGATATAAGCGTTGATTGTCTCGGTATAATCGGTGTTATCACCGTGATAAATGCCTGCCTTGACGTCGTCCATCTGATAGTAGGCCCATTTTGCATCGAATTCCGAGCCCCAGAGGTTCTTAAGGTAGCTTTCGCCGCGCTCCGTGACGAATTCCGCCCATTCAAGAGCCTGAGCTATAAGCTCCTCGCTGTTTTCCTCACCGAGAAGTCCGCCCGTATTTCCGCGGAGCACCTCGTCCATGCAGTAGGAGAGCCAAACCTCGTTCTTCTCGTCCTCGCTGAGACCTCTCCAGTCCTCGCTCGCGTAAAGAGCCTCACGGCCCACGTTGAGCATAGTGTCGATTAAGTCCTCTGCCTCACGGTCGAGGTCGGACTTTGCGGGACTGCCGGTGAAGTCGAACATTCCGGCATTGTTAATATCTACGATATTAGCAGTGGGGTAGAGGTAGGTGGGGAGGTGGAAGTCTGCGAATACGATATATCCGAGAGAGCCGTCCTCGTTTACTGCGTGATAGTATTTAGTGCCCGCAGCGGCGCCGCTTCTAAGTGCCATATCGGCGCAATCTGCGCAGTCCTCAACGTCACAAAGTTTAACGTCAATACCGCCCGCTATAGTAGCACCCATTTCACCGTTTTCGCCAAGCTCAAAGGTGAAGGGTCCGGGGGAGGCAGAAACGAACTTGTCAAAGCTCTCGCCAAGGAATTTTACGTCAAAGCTGAAGCTGCCGAGCTCCTCTACGGTGTGGTAGGCAATTGCGATGTAATAGTCCTTGCCTGCCTCAAAATATGCCGCCATGGAAATATTGGTGCGGTCTATAGACTGAGTGCTCTCACGGCCCGAGAGATCGGTTATTACGGTCACAAGACCGGTGCTTTCGTCTATGCAGGTGGGGTCGGAGCATTCAACCTCGGTGATTTCGAGCTCCTCTCCGTCCTCGCCGAACTGCTTTTTGTATATTACTTCGCCGTTGCAGCTCGGGCAAACGACCTTATATCCGTCGAAAACAAGCTCGGGAACTATTCTTTCGCTAAGCTCGCTGTCGAGGTAGAGAATACGGTCGCCCGCCATTCCCGCCTCGCCGTTCTCGTCGGTGGTGAAAATCCAACCGACAACCGAGGAATTGGCGTGCGAGGTAACTCTGTACGCACCCGATACGGTGGGGGTAAATCTGTAGAGATAGCCTCTCGGAACTATGATTGAGTTGTAGGTTACCTCGATTTCGGTATCTAGCACGGCCTCGTATGCGCTGAAGGTGGAAAGTCCCTTGATGGGGTCCTCCATCTGCGTAACGCCCTCGCCGTATGCATCGTAGTAGCAGCAGAGCTGGAGCCAGAGGTTCTCGTTTGCCGACTCACCGACCTTGCGGCGGTATTGCTCGGTATAAGCCTCAAGATACGAGCGAAGCTCAAGAGTTACGGGAGTATATCCGGGGAGCTTTGAGTTCGTAGCGTAGTTACCGTACTTCTCCATCTGGAGGAAACGGTTTTCGCCGTCAACCTCGAAGATTACCTCGCCGTAGTCGTCCACGTTGGCGTAAATTCTGTCGAAGACGGTCTTCTGACTGTCAAACTGAGTGTAGGTTCCGACAAGCTGGGCGAAGAGAAGGGGACCGTCGGCGCTTCCGACGTGGAAGTAGCCGTCGTTTTCGTTATAGACGGCGGTAATGTAGTTTTGGAAGCCGTCGCCGTCCTCGTTCTCGTTCTCCGCAGCATAACGGAAGATGTAGGTCTCTTCCTTAATCTCGCTCTGGTCGACTACGCGAAGGTTCTTAACGAATACCGCATCCTCGCCGATATAGTCAGCCTCGTCCTTAAGGTAGACGAAGGCGAGCTCGTAGGTGCCCGAGTGCTGTGCGACGTAGGTGCAGCAGGTCTGCCACTTTACGTCCTGACCGTCGTAGCCCGAGATGTTGTATATGTCCTTACCGTTTACGATAAGCACCATATAGTCGCGGTTTGTCTGGGTATCCTGAGTTGAGGAGAAGTAATCGAACGCGAGCGCGTCTCCCGCCTCGAGGTATACGTCTGCATAGAGAATTGAGAAGGAGTTATCGACGTTGAAGTTAGAGGGACGAATGCAGACCTCGCCGCCCATCTCGGTAACGAGGTAGGGCCAGTTGTATTCGTCGCCGTCAAGACGGTAGATAACGTCAATCTTCTCGTCTGTGTCGCGGTAGTTACCGGTAAGAGCCGCGTCGATGTCCTCCATGTCGGGAGCCTCTACGTTGGGCTTCGATATGGGGGTAAACTCGCCGATGCTGTTAACGAGCTTCTGCTCGTAGTTTGCCGCGGTGAAGTGGTCGAATGCGTTGGTGAAGGCCTTAGCGCTTGTTACCGCACCGACCTCAATGCAGCAGATAACGCCCGCCCTGTCGATAAATACGCTGACGGGGTAGCCGGTTAAGCTGTCGTCCTCAAAGAACCTTCTTATGAAGTCGTAGGAGCCGTAGCCGCTGTTCTCGGCCTTGAAGGTGGGGAAGGAGAGCTTCTCGTTCGTCGTATTGCCGAACTCGTCGGTCACGGGAACGGTGAAGTCACGGATTTTGCCGATAGGGTCGTTATGGTCGTTAATGGCGAAAATCTCTACGATATTCTTGCCGTCCTCGCCGTGAAGAGCGTTGTAGCTGTCGTAGGCCTTAATCATATAGGGGAACTCGGCTATGCAGGCGGAGCAGTTGTAGTACCAGAAGTTGAGCACAAGAAGCTGCTGCTCCTTGAGAACCTCGGAAACCGTCCACTCTTTACCGTTAAGGTCGGTAATCGAGAAATCGTGGATAACGTCGCCGACCTCGTAGTCCTCAGCCTCGCTGAAGTCCTCGTCGGTACGGGGAGCGGAGGAAAGTTTTATATCCGCACGCCTCTGTGAGTTGAAGAGGTATTTGTCCTCTACGGTATAGCCGTCCTTGATATCCTCGAGCATAACCGAATAGGTCTTGGTAGCATCGAGAGTGAAGGTTGCCTTGCCGCTTGCGTCGGTTCTCGCACGCGCCTCGAAGGAGGTAGCGCTCGCGCTCGCCTCGTCGTGTATATATACCCAGGTGTTCTTAAACGGCATTCCGTAGAGGGTCTCTACGCTTACCGTAAAGGTTGCGGTCGTGGGAGTGGTGCCTCCGCCGTCGCCGCCACCGCCCTCGGTGCCTCCGCCGCCGTTGCCACCGCCGGGGGTCTCTCCGCCACCGCCGTTACCCTTACAGGAAACGAGGGGAAGACAGCAGCCGACGAGCATAGCGATAAGAAGCAAAAGGGAAATTAATCTTCTCTTGTTCTGCCTTGTCATACTGTAACTCCTTGTAAAACAGTTTTGCGTAAAAAAATTACTCACTGTATAATATCATAAAGAAGAAAAAAAGTCAAGACGGTCACAGGGATAAACCAACATTTAACACAATATTAATTTTTTGCCGCTTTGTGCCATACCGCGTCGCAAAATGTCGGAGCTCAACCGCCAAAGGGCCTTAAAAACTCAACACGCCCCGTGCTTACACTAAGAAAAAGACAATAATAGTTTGCATTTTTCCATAGGGCACATACCGATTGGACAGAAAAAATACATTTTAATTGTAAGAAAGAGGTTGACTTTTGTCGCGTATTCTGCTAAAATATAAAAATAAATTAATTAATAGCATTACGGGCGCTCGCGCTCGGGGAAGGACTACGTATGAGCGATAGCTTTCTTCGCTTCAAAAAACGAATACTTTTTCTTACGCTTTTGCGCTCTGGCTTGATTTCGCTGTCGCTGGCGTTCTTCACACTCGCGGTGCTCCTCGTCCTTGATAAGAGGAGGGTTGTGGGGCTTGGCGTTATACCATCTGTTTTGATTTCACTCGGCGTTTTCGCTATAGCCTTTTCGCTTCTTTTCCTTATTCTCAGACCCACGGATAAGCGTGCCGCGTCTATGCTCGACCGCGAGCTTTCACTCGGTGCGAGGGTGCGCACGATGCTCGAGTTCTCGGGGTGCGAGGGCGGTATGTACGAGCTTCAGCGTGAGGATGCCGAGCGTCACCTTGCGGCAATACCCGAGAAGAGAATAGGACTTAAGCGCTCTTGGGCCTTTATCACCGCGCTTGCCGTTTCGCTTGCCCTTTTCGGCTCCTCGTTTGCCGTGCCCGCTCTTGCGGAGCCGCCCGAGGGGGAGATAGTAGACGACTACGAGCGCGACTGGCGCGTGGCCTCACTCCTTGCTCTCATTGAGAGAATAGAGACCGACAATTACGCCACACCCGATATGAAGACCGAGCTTGTCGCCGTCGTTAACGCGTTAATTACCGTCGTCGAGAGCACCGATAAGGATGCGGTGATGCGCTCCGGTGCCGTTGCCGCGGTGCTCACCGTTGATGATATACGGGAGAGCTACGTTACCTCGCTTAAATACGCCGAGCTTCTCCGCGCTACCGAGCGCAGTGATTTTGCACCGCTCGCCGATGCGCTCGACGAGTTCGACGATATTGAGTTCTCCGAGAGCCTCGAGGATATTACCGATGCACTCGGTAATCCGCTCGCCAACTCCGTGAACTCTTTCCTCGACGTCTTTATGACCGTCGTCGACGGAGTCGGGGCCTCGGCCGAGACCGACCCTCTGACGGGCGCGATACGCGCCTTCACCGTGGCACTTCGCGCTATTGCCGACGGGGACGGGGGCAGGGATGAGCTCGACGGTGCGGTGTACGAGCTTTCGACGGCACTTTTCGATGCTCTCGTATCTCAGCACGACGATAACCGACTTGTCCTTATAGTGCGCTCCGAGATTATCACGATATTCGGCCTTACGGCAGAGGACCTTGCCGAGGGCGGAGTAGAGGACCCCGAGGGCTCGGGCTCGCTTACCCCGGAGCCCGATAATAAGGACGACGACGAGATTACACCCGGCGCGGGCTACGGTAAGGGCGACCAGCTCGCCGGCAGCAATGATACCCTGTACGACCACGAGAGCCGTGACCTTGTCACGCTGCCCGAGGTCGTCGGAAAATACTATTCCAAATTTGATGAATTAATGGACGGGATGGACGAGGAGCTTAGAGCGGCTATGGAGAAGTATTTCGAGATACTTCAGCGTCCCTCGGCAAACTAATATAACAGGAGAGAAAAATGAAGAACACTAATGAGGTAATTGACAGAGCACAGATTGAGGCCTTCGGCGCCACCGTAGCTAAGATGAAGGCCGAGCTCGACAAGGATATAGTAGGACAGAAGGACATAATGAACGACGTAATTATTGCGATAATTGCGGGCGGTAACGTGCTCCTTGAGGGTATTCCCGGCGTCGGAAAGACCCGTCTTGTGCGCTCTCTTTCGAGGGTTATGAGCCTTCCTTTCTCGAGAATACAGTTCACCCCCGACCTTATGCCCTCTGACGTTACGGGAAGCGAGGTAATCGAGAAGGATGCCGCGGGTAATATGAATATGGTATTCCGTCGCGGCCCTATTTTTGCAAACCTCGTCCTTGCCGACGAGATTAACCGCGCAACGCCGAAGACACAGTCGGCGATGCTTGAGGTAATGCAGGAGCATAAGGTTACCGTCGGCGGTGAGACCTACCGTCTTGACGAGCCCTTCTTCGTGCTCGCTACCGAGAACCCGATAGAGCAGGAGGGCACCTATCCCTTGCCCGAGGCGCAGATGGACCGCTTCTTCTTTAAGCTGCTTATGAGCTTCCCGAGCAAGGACGAGATTGTCGACATCGTCAATATGACCCAGAAGACGATGGAGGAGACCGCGGAGTGCGTTGTCGGCGGCGAGGATATACTTGAGATGCGCCGCGTGGCTGCCGCAGTTCCGGTGTCCGAGGAAATACTTTCCTACGTTGCCTCGCTCGTCAGTGCTACGCACCCCGAGCTTGACAGCTCGCCCGATGCCGCGAAGAAGTACATAAAGAACGGCGCCTCGCCGAGAGCCGCACAGGCACTCGTAACCTGCGCTAAGGTACGCGCGCTTATGTCGGGTCGCTATAACGTAGCCTTTGAGGATATCGAGTATCTCGCATATCCCGTTCTCCGTCACAGAATTAAGATAAGCTACGCCGCGCTTAACGACGGGCTTAACGCCGACGGAGTTATCTCGAGGCTTCTCAAGGAAGTAAAAAAATAAAAATCAAAGCAAGGATAGCAAATGAAAAAATTTGTGATAAACGAGGAGCTTCTCACAAGCCTCGAGACCTTGCAGCTTTATATAAGAAACAACGTAGCCGGTAAGTTTGGCGGGAACAGTAGGACTAAGAATTACGGCTCCTCCGCGGAATTTGCCGACCACAGAGACTATATGGCGGGCGACGACGTGACCCGCATAAATTGGAAAGCGTATGCAAGGCTTGACAAGCTTTATTTGAAGCTCCGTCTCGACGAGCGTCAGATGCACACGAGGATATATATAGATGCCAGCCGCTCCATGGAGTGGGGCGAGGGGCGTAAGGCGGAGATGGCGCTTAAGCTCGCCGCCGCGCTTGCATATATCTCCGCGGCTAATATGGATAAGGTGTCGGTCTACGCCATAAACGGCAGAGGCCTTACCCCCATAATTGACGGTGTCGTCGGTAAGGATGCCTTTTTCGGCGCGGCTATGCGCTTAAACGATATAGTATTCGAGGGAGATTGCTTTATCTCCGATGCAATACTGCCCACGGGCGTTGGCTACGGTGACGGAATGTCGGTTATTATCTCCGACTTTCTTACCGACAACGACTACGAGCGCACGATAGACCGCCTCGCATCGAAGAGGCGCGACCTGCTCTGCGCGCAGGTGCTCGACAGAAACGAAATCAATCCTCAGCTCTCGGGCAGATACAGCCTCTTTGACTCCGAGGAACTCACGAGGGAATATAAGAAAAATATTGATGCCGATATTAAGGCGGCCTACCGTGCGGCTCTTGAGTTTATCAAGGAGCGCGTGCGTAGGTATGCCGAGTCCCGCGGGGGCAGCTACGTTCTCGTTCCCGCCGATGCCGACGTCGGCGAGGTAATCCTTAACGGCTTTATGGCGGCGGAGGTGGTGAAATGAGCTTTATTCATCCCCTTGGCCTCTTAGGTCTCATAGGTATTCCCGTAATTATCATCATCTACATCTTAAAGAACAGGTACATCGAGCAGATTATCTCCACTAATTATATATGGCTTCTCTCCGAGCGCTTTCTCAAGCGGCGCAATCCCTTTGCCAAGCTTGCGGGGCTTATCGCGCTTATTTTGCAGCTTATTTTGGTGGCGGTAATATCGCTTTCTATTGCCCACCCCGTCTTCACCCTTGACGGCGAGGCACATAACTACACCTTCATTCTCGACGGCTCGGGCAGTATGAGAATTACCGAGCGGGACGGCGAGCGCTTCGAGCTTGCCAAGGACGAGATAAGAGAGCTGATTGACGGCTCTACGAAGGGAAGTAAATATTCCTGCATACTCGTAACCGACAGGACCACCGTGGTTTTTGAAAACGAGAGTGATAAGGATAAGGCTCTCCGCCTGCTTGACGATCTTGAGCCAAGCGATGCGGTAATCAGTCTTACCGATGCCGTCGGCATCGCGCAGTCCTACTTCAACGTCGACACCTCGGCCTTGACCTACCTCATTACCGATAAGACCTACGACCGCGCCGATAACGTCAGCGTTATAAGCGTTGGCACGGCGGTTGCGAACAGCTCGCTTATAGATGTCAGGGTTGACGGTACGGTAAACCTCTCGGTGCGCGGCTCGGTGCTCTCGCACACCTCTGACGCGGCTCTCACCCTCGGCGTATTTATAGATGACTCCGCTACTCCGATATCTACCCTCGAGCTTTCGCTTACGGCGGGCGTTGCGGTGCCGTTCAGTATTCCGCTGAATACCGATAACTACTATTCGGTAGCCGTCAGAATACTTGAGGAGGACGCCCTTGCCGCCGACAACGAGGCGGTTATATATAACACCTCGGGTGCGGAGGGACACGATGCGCTCATAGTGTCGGAGCAGCCCTTCTTCATCTCTGCGGCACTCCGTGCCGTCAGCGCGCTGAGTATTACCGAGCTCCGTCCCGACGAGTACGCGGGGCAGAGCGGCTTCGACCTCTACGTCTTCGACTCCTATACTCCGTACAGTGTGCCGAAGGACGGTGCCGTCTGGATTATCAATCCCGTAATCAGCACGCAGGGAGTCGGCTTCTCGGTGCAGGGTAAATACGTTCCCGAGGCGGCGGTTGAGATAGAGCCCTCGACCTCGACGAATACCCAGGTGCGTAAGCTTCTTACGGGACTTACGGGTACGCCTATTCACGTCACCGAGTACGTTAAGTGCGGTATCTACGACCCGAGCTTCATCACCCTTATATCGCATAAGGGCAATCCCCTCGTCTTTGCGGGGGCTAACGAGTGGGGCAACCGCGAGGTCGTCTTTGCCTTTGATTTACACGAGTCCGACCTTGTGGGCCTTACCGATTGGATTGCCCTTGTGTCGAACTTCGTTGAATTTTCATTCCCGACGGTGCTCGAGCGCACCGATTATACCGCGGGAGATGTTGCCTATATCAACGTCATCGCGGGCTGTAGCAGCATTGTGGTTACCTCTCCCTCGGGTAAGGTTACCTCGCTTGCCGCTGTCGGCACTGCCGCCGAGATTACTCTTTCGGAGGCCGGGATATATAAGATTGAGTGCATTACTGGCGGTAATGCGAAGGACTACTACGTTTTCTCGGAATTTCCCGAGAGCGAGCGCGTGCCTCTTGGCACGGGTGGGGAAATATCTCTGCTTGGCGAGGCAGGGAATAACGGTATTGACGGAATATACGACAACCTCACGGTGCTCTTTATTCTTCTTGCCGTAGTATTTTTAGCGGATTGGGCGGTGTATTGCTATGAAAAGTATAAGCTTCGATAACCCCTATCTGCTTATCCTCTGGATACCGCTCGCCTTGATTGTTTTCGCTTCCTTTTTCATCGCCGTAAGGAAGGAGAGCAGAACGCGCGATGCGAAGCTTTCGCTCGTGCTTCATACCCTTATAGTTACCTTTTCCGTGCTTGCCGCGGCGGGGCTTACCTACACCTCGGTTATAACCAAGACTGAGGTCGTGGTGGTTGCCGACGTATCCTATTCGGCGAGTGAGAAGCTCGATACCGTGGACGAGCGCATACGCGAGCTTCGGGACAGCTTTATCGGTAATACCGATATGGCGGTTGTTACCTTCGGCGGCGGGTATGAGCTCACGACGGCCTTCGGCGACCGCTTCGGTACGGTTCGTGACAGTAAGGTTAATAAGGACAGCACCGATATTGCCGCGGCGCTTAACTACGCGGCGACACTCTTCTCGGATAACTCTATTAAGAGGGTAGTGCTTATCACCGATGCTATGTCGACGGGCGAGAGTGATAACGACGGCGTGATTGCCGCGGTAAACTCGCTTTATGCCGCCTCGGCACAGGTTGATGCTATCTTCCTCGACAGCAATCTCGGCGAGGGTGTGCGCGAGGTGCAGGTTAATTCGGTCGATTATATTCGGTCGGCATATCTCGGTCGCACGACGGCGGCCGAGGCGCTTATCACCTCGAGCGACGAGATGCGCTCGATAGTCGAGCTGTACCGTAACAATAAGCTCTATGCAATAAAGACGGTTAATCTCACCGAGGGCTTTAACCTCGTTTCCTTCGATATTAAGGCGGATAGCGAGGGCGTATTCGATTATTCTCTCCGCGTGCGCCCCGAGGGAGACGTTACCGCGGAGAATAACAGGGTTGACTTCGTTCAGAGCGTCACGGGAGAGCTTCGCGTGCTCCTCATCACCTCTCGGGCGGCCGACCTTGCCCGTGCCGAGCTGCTCTACGGCGGCTCTGCCACGATTGACCTATACAACTCCTCGAAGAAAAACAATAAATTTTCTCTGCCCTATACGGTAGAGGAGCTCGTCAAATACGACGAAATTTTAATCTCCGACGTAAATCTTCTCGAGCTTCCGAACTACAGTGAGCTTATAAACAGCATCGACACCGTCGTATCGGAGTTTGGAAAGAGCCTCGTCACCTTCGGTAACAACAATATACAAAATAAGGAAGAGGACATCTTTAAGAAGCTTGAGAATATGCTTCCCGTGAGCTACGGGAACAACAAGCGTGACAGTGCGCTCATAACCTTTATCGTCGACTGCTCGAAGAGCATGAATACCGCGGGCAGACTTAATACAACCCGCGAGATGATGAAGGAGATGTTAGACCTTCTCGACCCCAAGGACAAGGTTTGTATAATATCCTTCTATGCCGATAACTACGTTGAGCAGCCGCCCACCGAGGTCGGTGACAAGTCGAAGCTTATCGACATAATCGATAACCACCTTATCCCGAAGCAGGGAACGGTAATCGGCTCTGCCATAGACAGAGCGTACAGGGAGATGCGCGACCTCGACTACTCGAAGAAAATGGCAATTCTTATCTCCGACGGACTTTCCTTTAAGAAGGTGTCCGAGGACGATACCGCGCTTACCTCCGCGGCATCGATGTACGCTAACGGTATTGTCGTCTCGACGGTAAATATGTGGTCGGCGAGCGACGAGGCCGTCTCGCTTATGGAGAGCGTGGCCGCACTCGGCGGCGGAACGGCCTACTATATCGAGAACGAGCGCGACTACTCGGGAAAGATTAAGACCGAGTTTGCCGACGAGCTTACCGAGTCGGTTATCAACCGCCCAACCGAGGTTGTGGTGAATATACCGAAGGACGACGTAATGGCGGGCGTTGACGCTCTGCCTGAGATAAACGGCTTCGTTAACTCGAAGATTAAGGATAACGCCACGACGGTTCTCAGCGTGTTCTGGGAGAAGGACGAGTACGCGACCCTCGAAATCCCGCTCTACGCATATTGGGACTACGGCAACGGGCGCGTAGCAACGCTTAACACCTCGTTTAGCGGCGAGTGGGTCTCGGAGTGGACTACGCAGTCCGCCTCGCGCTTTATGTCGAACCTTGTCGCCACGGGCATACCGGAACAGAGGCACGAATATCCCTTTACGGTGAATATCACCGAGGAGGGAACGGTGCACAGAATTGAGCTTATCCCCCAAGAGCTGAATATTGATGCCGTGGCTAAGCTCACTCTCACCTCGCCCCTCGGCGTAGTCACCGAGCACGAGATGGTCTTCGACAGCACGAAATACGTTATCTCGGTCGGCACCGCCTCGCTCGGCAGATACGACGTAGCTATCAGCTACGAGTGCCCGGGCAGAGAGCCGTATACCGCAAGCCTCTACTTCAATCTTTCCTATTATAAGGAATACGATAGCTTCCTTGTGTACAGCGACACCCTGCTTCACGATGCTATAAGAAACAGGGGCAAGGTCGTCGGAGAGGGAGAAATTCCTACCTATGAATACGACGAATCGCTTCTTACGACCTACGTCGTGCACTTTACCCTTCCGCTGCTTATCGCGGCGTGCGTGCTCTTCGTCCTTGACGTTATAGTGCGTAAGCTGACGGCGAGCGACATCAAGAATTTGTTTAAGAAAATCAAAGGCAGGTGAGCTTATGAGAAAAAAGCGTAATATTCTATCCCTTATAGCTCTTCTGCTTACCCTCTCGCTCCTCGTTTCCTGCGGCGAGGTCGTTAACCCGAACGCACAGCTCCCGGGCACGACCCCCGAGGGGCCGACGAGCCCCGAGGGACCCGATAATCCCGATAATCCCGAGAACCCCGACGGTCCCGAGGGCCCGACGAGCCCCGAGGGCTTTGACTTCTCGGTAGGCTTCGTCTATAACGGCTCGCCCTATATCCCCGACGAGACTATTACCGTCGAGTGGACTAATGGACAGACGGTGCACAGAGCGAAGGTTGGCGAGGACGGTGTCGCCCGCATATCGGGCCTTGACGGCGAGTATCACGTGCAGCTCGTCGAGCCCTTTTCCGAGTACACCTATAACCCGGTGGGCTGCGACGTCAATAACGACCGCCGCGACCTTACGATTGAGCTTTTTAAGCTGAATACCCTGAGCTCGAAGCAAAACGGCTCGAACCTTTACGAGAAGGCCTATACGATAAGCAAGACGGGCTACTACCGTGCAAAGGTTACCAAGCAGGGGCAGAAGCTCTGCTTCCGCTTCGCCGCACAGTCGAGCGGCGAATACGTATTCACCTCTCTTATGGATACGGGCGCAAATAACGTGAACCCGATACTCTACTACTACGGTAACGCCTCTATCGGCTACGTTAACGAGAAGGACGTTCAGATTATAACCGGCGGCGGCTCGGGCTTTACCTCGAACTTTAACTTCACCGCCTACGTCGATAACGATAACCTCGACGGCTCGGGCGGCGGTATGCTCGTTGCGTTCGCGATTGCCGCTGATATAAAGAGCGGGGAATATCCCGCCTACGTCGATTTCAAGCTCGAATATAAGAGGGACTACGAGGCGGGCTCGATTGAGAATATCATCGTCGTACCCGAGGAGCTTGATAAAATCACGGCGTACGCTCCGGGGCATAACTACGACAGCTCGAAATACAATCTTGTCAACGCCTACTACACCGATGCGACGACGGGACAGAACATCTTCGAGGACGATAGATTTGTTTACAATACCGCGACCGGCTTCTATCACCTCTTTGATGCCGAGAAATATGCCGCGACGGGCGGCTTCGGGCCTATCCTCTATGCGCATATAACCTCGAATACCATTTTCACCAACACCGATTTCACGCATATAGAGGACGCGGGTAACAAGTGCCTCTCGGTCTATATAGACGGGAAGCTCTATAACCACAAGCTCTTTATACAGGGAATAGGGCCTCTGCTTATCGACCCTGTTGGTGACAACGGCCCCTACTTCTGCTCTATGAGCTGCCCCTGCCGCACGAGCGGCAAGTGTCAGGGAGCGTGTGCCGAGGGCTGCTCGACCTGCCTTGATTCCTGCCGACAGTGCCCCGAGGAGGGACTTGACTGCGGTGGCTATGCGGGAGTGGCTAACGGCGACGGCCTTTGTCCCGTTACGGCGGAGCTGCAGAGATTTCTTCAGTATTTCGCTATCTCGCAGAGCTACTTTATTGACGGCGGCGGCTGGGCTGAGATACAGTCCGACCCGCCCTACCACGCGGGCGAGGACGACCAGTGGCTCTTTGCCTGCTGCTACTACGAGGAAAAGCCTTCCTCTAACTAACGTGTAATACTGCCGAAGGGCAGATTGCAAATAAATATGATAAAACCAAAAAATAAATATAGGAGGATTTCAGAAAATGAAAAGAATTTCTATCTTGGTTTTACTTATTCTTTCTCTTGTAGTTTGCTTTGTAGCCTGCAAGAAGGAAGAGCCCCACGAGCACTCTTACACTGACGAGTGGTGCGTGGATGCAAATTATCACTGGCACGTAGCTGACTGCGGCCACGAGGACAAGATTACCTCGAAGTTCGAGCACAAGAACACCGACGGTAACGGAACCTGTGACCAGTGTGGCTACAAGGTTGCTTGGACTGTAACCGTTGATGCAGTCGATGAGGTAACCGTTGCAGACGAGGTCTACGTTGACAAGACTGCAGGAAACGCTACCTTCACCGCCTCTGCGTCCACCTCTTACAGACTTAACGTTGACGGTGCAACTCTCGTAGGAGCTCCCACCGTTGCTGACGGCGTTGCTACCTACACCTACAAGGTAACCGCTTCGGCTGACGCTGATGTGACCATTGACGTAACGAGAATCAACTTTGTTACCGCGTCTGACACTAAGAGCGACATAGCACTCGACGAAGAGACCAACGCTGCTGAGGCTGTTTTCGAGGCTTATCTCGAGGAGGGCATTTACGCCATCAAGGGCTGGTGCGATGCTGAGCTTTGGGCTGGCATTACTCTTACCGACGCTGAGGGCAACACCATCTGGCAGGATTGGGATCTTGGCGGCTACGTAATCGAAACCGCAGGGGTATATACTCTTAAGGTATCCGTAACCGATGAAGATGCGGCTTATGCCTCGGTTGACCTCGGATACTACGCTGTTTCGATGTTAGATATGATAATTGAGCTTGACACCGCAGAGGATGCAGGCTATGTTTTCGCAAACGGCATCGAATATATCATTACCGTTCCCGTTGCAGAGAGCGGAATGTATAAGATGTCCACCACTGCCGAGGATGTTTCTATCGATTCCGAGGCAGGCGTTTGCTACACCTATCTTGAGGCAGGCACTGCTGCATTTATCATTCGTGGTGAAGGCACGGCTCTTACCTACGAGTTTGACTGGAAGCTTGAGAAGCTTACCGCAGATGTAACGCTTGAGAACGGCGAAAATGACGTTACCATTCCCGTGGGCGAGATCGTAGTAGTAGAGTTCGTTGCTCCCGCGAAGGGCTTCTACACCTTTGCTTCTGCTAAATATTCCTCCATGCTCACCTATTCCTTTGAGGCCGGATACATGGACATCGTTTGGACTGACGCTGAGTACAAGCTCGCAGAGGGCGATTCTATGATTATCTTAGTAAGAACTTATTCCGAGGAGCCTGTTGAGGAGACCATCACTGTTTCTTACAGAGAGCCCAACCCCTCCTTCACCGTAGAGATCACCAATGACGACACCTACACCTTCAATGCAAGATACGAGTTTACGGCAGAGGTATCCGGTACCTATACCTTCTTCTTCCCCGAGGGAGTTTCGGTTGGTATGGCAGACGTGATTGATAACGATGGCGCTCCCTTCCTTAACCTTTACGGTTGGGATGAGCCCACGTACGTCGACGGCCTTTTCGCTTACGACGTAGAGATTGCTGCAGGCGATAGCGTTACCTTCGCATTTATGGCGTTCGAGGCAGGCGAGCTTGAGATTACGTACCTTGTTGACGAGCACGAGGTTTCCGGCGGCGGTGACATCGGCGGCGGTGACGTCGGCGGCGGTGACGAGGACGTTATCCTTGATGCTAACGGACTTGGCGGTGAGTATAGCTTTACGTTCGTCGCTGTCTTTGAGCTTAACTTTATGCCCGATGCTGCAGGCGCGACCAGCGGCTACCTCAGCGTTGTTGACGGCAACAATGCAGCCAACAGCGGTATGTTCGCATATGAGATCGTAGACGGTGCATACGTATTCTATCAGGGCGGCGAGGTAACTAATTCTGTTATTGTATCCAATAACGGCTATATGTGGACCTTCCAGAATCCGTCTCTCAGAATGCCCCAGGAGTTTGCTGAGTACAACGCTCCCGCAGGTGGCGACGACACACAGGCTACCGCTCTTGTGATCGGTAACAATGAAATTGCTGCAGCAGACGTTACCTTCGAGTACACCGCAGATGCTGCAGGTACCCTTAACCTTGCGGCAGGCGCTGCAATTGGTGGTATGGTAGAGATGTGGTATTCCGTTAACGGCGGCGAGGCAACCGTTCTTGAGCTTCAGACAAACGTTGACCTCACCCTTGCGGCCGGTGACGTTGTAACCGTTATCGTTGATGCGGACGGCTACTCCTCTCTTACCGCAACCTGGACTGCGGCTTAATTTGCTTCTTTACCACGGTAAAAATAAAACCTCTTGGGCAACAGCCCAAGAGGTTTTTTATCTTTTTAATTAAATCTTCTCCGCGAGTGCCGCCTTTTTCTCCCACCTGCCCGAGAGGAAGAATATGAGCGAGGGAATGGCGTAGCCGTATGGGGCGAGCCCGTAGCCGAGCACGAAGCCGAAGAAGCCGAGCCCGAGATAGGAGCCGAAGAGCCAGCTTAAGCCGATACGGAGCACAACGCCGTCGAGAATGGCGAGAGCCATACTCAGCTTCGCGTTTCCGTTACCCTGTATGAACGCGCCGCTGCCGCGCATAACGGCAAACGCGGGGAACATAAAGAGAATTGCGCGAATGAAGTCAACCGACATCTCGTGAACCGCGGGGTTGTCATCGAAGAGCATAAAGAGCTGCTTTCCGAGCGTGATATAGAGCGTCATAAAGAAGGCTGTAAGAATAGCCGAGAAAATCCACGCGCGGTAAACTACCTCCTTCGCACGCTTCTTCTCGCCCGCACCGATGTTCTGGCTTATCATCGGCATTGCGGCGTGCTGAATACCCTGAGAAATCTTGTTGATAATATCGTCGATGCGCATACCGACGCCAAAGGTCGCCGATTCGATAAGCCCGAGCCCGTTTACCATTGAGTTAACGAAGAGCATCGAGATATTAATGAAGCCCGACTGTACGGCCATCGGCATACCGAGGCCTGTAATCATGCTCACGTATCTTTTTTTAGGAATGAAGCTCTCGCGGGAGAAATCGAAGCCGAACTCCTCCTTTTTGTGCATAAGGTAGAAGATAGAGAAGATAAAGGACACCGCCTGTCCTATAATAGTAGCCCACGCCGCACCCGCAACGCCGAAGCCGAGAAGGCCCGTGAAGATTATATCGAGCACGAGGTTAAGCACAGATGCGATACCGATAAATAGAAACGGGCTCTTGGCATCTCCCATACCGCGCAGCACCGCCGAGACCATATTATATCCCGCGGTGAATATTAGGCCCGCCGCCGAAATAATGAGGTAATCGAGCGCCATATCCGCCGACTCGGGCGGGATATTGATTGCCGCGAGTATCTGCCGCGAGAAAAGGAGAATAACTCCCGATAGGAGCAGGGAAACCGCACACACGTAGACGAAGAGCGTGCCGACGATATTATTCATTTCCCGCCGTTTTCCCGCACCTAAGGCCTGGGCGAGAAGGACCTGTCCGCCGTTAGCGAAGCCGAGACAGACCATGGTCGCGAAATTGACGATAAGGCTGCTCTGTGACACCGCCGAGAGCCCCGCCGTGCCGACGTACTCTCCGACGATTAGCATATCTATCGTGCTGTACAGCACCTGAAGGGCGTTCGACGCCATAAACGGCAGTGAAAAGAAGAATAGCTGCCGTGCAATATTTCCGCTCGTGAAATTACGAGATAATGACTTGTTTTCCAAAATTTCCCCCAAAAAAGCACAAGTTATATTTATTTTATCATATTTAAGGATAAAATACAACACCCATAAAAGAAAAAATATCCGCCGTATTGAAAAATCCCGCATCTTGTGATAATATATAACTGTAAATAAAGAGAAAGAGGCGAAAAAATGATATTTGAAAAGCAGATAGTAAATATGTATCGCGCTATGGCGTATAACCGCTGTGACGATAATGGCACGGCGTACTACTTCTCCGCCGCCGACTTCGAGGGACTTCGGAGCGAGCCCTTTGAATTTACCGCATCGGCGGGACATAAGCTCGTCGGAGCGCTCTACTTCTACGACGGTTTTGACCCCGGGCGCCTTATAGTATTCGACCACGGCTTCGGCGGCGGTCACCTCTCGTATATGAAGGAAATAGAGCTCCTCTGCCGTCACGGCTACCGTGTGCTCGCCTACGACCATACCGGCTGTATGAAATCGGGCGGTGAGGGAGCCGGCGGCATGGCACAGTCGCTCTCCGACCTTAACGACTGCATCGGCGCTGTAAAGAGTGACCCGAGCCTCGGGGGGCTCGATATATCCGTCGTCGGGCATAGCTGGGGCGGCTTCTCAACCCTCAATATTACGGCGCTCCACGAGGGGATTTCGCATATAGTAGTCCTCTCGGGCTTCGTCTCGGTCGAGCTCCTTGTGAACTCCTATTTCTCGGGGCTTCTCTCTCCATACCGTAAGCCGATAATGGCAATCGAGCGCGAGTCAAATCCTCGCTTCGTCAACTACAGTGCGCTGGATACGCTCAAAAACACCGAGGCAAAGGCACTCCTTATATATTCCGATGACGATAAGATGTGCCGTCCCGTCCATTACGAAATTCTGCGCTCGGCTCTTTCCGATAAGCCAAATATAGCCTTCCGCCTCGAGCGGGGAAAGGGGCACAACCCGAACTACACGCGCGACGGCGTAAAATATCTCGGAGAGTATATCTCGGCGAAGAATAGGCTTACGAAAAAGGGAAGACTTAATACCCAAAAGGAGAAGGCGGCCTTCGTTGCCTCCTTCGACTGGAACAGAATGACGGCACAGGACGGGGATGTATGGGCGGAGATTTTCGCCTTCCTCGATAACAACTGCTGACAAGGGATGCCGGAGTGACCCCCGCTCGGTATAATTACCGCGGATTGCATCCTGCTTATAGAAATAAACGGAGAATAAATAAATGTCTAATACAGTAAATATTGGCGTCCTCGGTGCAGGCACCTGGGGCGTTGCGCTTGCAAGAATGCTATGCAACGCCGGGAGAGCTGTAACCGTTTGGTCGGCTATTGAAGGGGAGATAGATAATCTTGTCAGTGCCCGAAGGCATCCGAATTTTCAGGACGTCCTGCTGCCCGAGCAAATCTCATATACGAAGGATATCGGAGCAGCCTGTGTCGGTATGGATATAGTGGTGGTTGCCGTTCCGTCGCCATTCGTTAGAGAGACGGCGAGAAGGGCGGCGGCATATATATCGGACGGGCAGATAATCGTGGACGTCGCAAAGGGAATTGAAGAGGAAACTCTCTATACTATGACCGAGGTAATTGCCGACGAGCTGAAGAATCCCGCGGTGAGGCTCGTAGCCCTGTCGGGCCCTACTCACGCCGAGGAGGTAATTAATGACCTTCCCACGGCTATCGTGTCCGCGAGCAGTGATGCCGAGGCGGCAGTAGCGGTTCAGCGGGCGTTCACGACCCCCTGTATGCGCGTATATACGAATGATGACACTCGCGGAGTCGAGCTGTGCGGAGCACTCAAGAACGTAATTGCCTTGGCAGTGGGTGTTGCCACCGGACTTGGCTGCGGAGATAACGCACGGGCCGCTCTTATTACACGCGGAATCGCCGAGATTTCCCGATTGGGTATAGCTATGGGATGCCGTGAGCAGACCTTCGGCGGCTTGGCAGGCATTGGAGATTTGATAGTTACGGCGACCAGCATGCACAGCCGAAACAACCGTTGCGGTATACTGATAGGTAAGGGCGTTCCCGCCCGAGAGGCGATAAGGCAGATTGGTATGGTTGTTGAGGGAATTAACGCTCTACCCGCAGCAATTAGCCTTTCTAAAAAATACGGTGTTGAAATGCCTATCGTGGAAACCGTTGATGCGGTAGTAAACGGCAGGGCGGACGTTTCTGTAGCCATTCGAACGCTAATGTCAAGAGAGCTAAAATCCGAGCTTAGCGGCTCGGCATTTAACCACGCTTAAAAAAGGTTGACCGAACGGGGGCACCCATAACGGAATTTGCCAATTCGGTCAATCGAAATCTCTGCGCAACTGTGAAATTTACGCTAAAATTGCCTTTAAACAAAATGCATCTGCCCGAATTTGATAGAGAAATACGGAAAGATGCAGATATGTTGTACGGTAATTATAGCCGAAGAGAACCGAACTCATAAGGTTTTGAAATATATATTTTCCCATCTTCTTCGCTAAATTTTTCTTAAATATCCGCATATTCCTCAAAAAATTCAGCTCGAATATGAAAAAATCTATTATTTCAAAACTGCTCCGCATCTTTCGGCGAATAAATTTTTGATGGATTTTGCCGTGGCGAGTCGCAGTAAAGTACGACTTTACAAGAATCGGTGCGACGAAAGACACTAAAATTTATCGTCGCAAGACTTGTTAGTTCGGCTCTCTTCGGCTATACCAAAAAGAAATCCTTCTCAACCGTGAGGAAGCGCACAATCAGATGTTCCGTGATGCCTTCAACAAGGTGCAACAAACCGGCTCGAACCGTGATTTCGGAACGACCAAGGCCGCAAGGATGTATTTTTCACTTTCAAACCCCGGTCCGAACACCTTTGCCACGGGCGAAGCCCACGCGCCCTCCTTCAAGTAAGCATTTAAAAGGGGCTGCTTCAGTTGAGGCATAACCGAATAAAAAACGAATAAAAAAGAGGAAAACCGCAGGTTTTCAACCTTGATTTCCTCAAAACACACATAATATTAAGAGAGGTACTGTGATTTTTCACAATACCTCTCGTTTTTTATTCGGTTATGCCTAAATGCGACAGCCCCTTACCTTTTGTTTTAAATTTAATAAACAACGATATTCTTACTGTAAGATGTGTGGTTATTGTTGGCGAAAGTACTTGATTTAGCTACCTTTATATGGTATAATTAATCATCAAAAACGAAAAGGCACAGGTGAAAAAAGAAATGAAACTGACCCAGCTTTTTGAAGAAAATAAATTATCACTTTCCTTTGAGGTCTTTCCTCCAAAGACAGATATGGCGTTTGACAGCGTCAAGCACGCTACAGAGGAGATAGCCAAGCTGCAGCCCTCTTTTATGAGCGTTACCTACGGAGCAGGGGGTGGAACCGGCCGATATACTCTTGAGATAGCAAAGAATATAAAAGCAAATTATGGTGTACCTACCTTGGCGCATCTGACATGTGTTTCTTCAACGAAAGAGACTGTTCGCGCAAAGATAGAGGAGATGCGGGATACGGGCATTGAGAACGTTATGGCTTTGAGAGGGGATATTCCGGCAGAGCTTGAAAATGCAGACCGTTCCACGTGGGCATATCATCACGCGATCGAGCTTGTTCGCGAGCTTAAGGAGTCAGGAGCGGATTTCTGCATAGGAGGAGCTTGTTACCCCGAGATACATCCCGAAAGCATAAATCAGAAAGAGGATATAAAATATCTTAAGGAAAAGGTTGATGCAGGCTGTGATTTTCTTACCACCCAGATGTTTTTTGACAATAATCTGCTTTATAACTTTCTTTACAAGATACGCGAGGCGGGAATAACCGTACCGATAATTCCCGGCATCATGCCGATAACAAACGGAAATCAAGTGGAAAGGGCAGTTAAGCTTTCCGGCTCTTTTGTTCCGCAACGCTTCAAGTCATTAGTTGATAAGTTTGGAAGTACACCTGCCGCAATGAAGCAGGCGGGAATTGCATATGCCACCGACCAGATAATCGATCTTTTTGCCAACGGAATTACAAATGTACACGTTTATTCTATGAACAAGCCCGACGTAGCGGCGGCAATACAAAATAATCTTTCGGATATATTAGGGTAGGAATGGATATGACCGTATATACAAAGGTCTATGACGCGCCGCCATTTAACAAGAAAGAGATATTGCGTTATGCGGGAGTAACTGGCGATGTGGCGGAGCTTGATGAATTGTTGCAGACTTGTATTGACGAGGTGAGCAAAAGGCTGACCTATAAGGTCTGCTATTGTGAGCTTCCTGTAAAGAGAAATAATGACCGCATTGAACTTGGACCGATCGTTACAAGCTCAAAGGCGCTTTTAAAGAACCTGTCAGGTTGCCACAGCACAGTTTTGTTTGCGGCAACCGTTGGTGTAGAGATAGACAGAGCGATTGCTCGGCATTCAGCACTTTCCCCCACAAAAGCATTGCTATTTCAAGCAATTGGTGCCGAGAGGATAGAGAGCCTTTGCGGAATTTTTGACAGTGATATAAAAGAAGAAAAAGCAAGGAGCGGGTATTTTACATCTTCGCGCTTCAGCGCAGGATACGGAGACCTTCCCCTCGAGCTTCAAAGGGACATATTTACCATATTGGATTGTCCGAGAAAAATAGGTCTTACACTTAACGATAGTCTTTTGATGTCGCCATCTAAGTCGGTTACAGCAATCATAGGAGTAGGAAATAAATGAATATTTTAGATTTTTTAAGTCGGGATATTTTATATCTTGACGGCGGCATGGGAACTCTTCTTCAGGCAGAGGGCCTTGGCGCGGGGGAGCTTCCCGAGCGCTGGAATACTACCCATGCCGAGGTGATAAAAAAAATACATCGCGACTATTACGATGCAGGAAGTAACGTTGTAAATACCAATACCTTTGGAGCTAACCGACTGAAGTTTTCGTCGGAGGAGCTTGAGCAGATAGTAAGGTCTGCCATTGACAATGCTCGTGGAGCAATTGCACAGAGCAAAGGGACACAGCCTAAATGGATAGCTCTTGACATCGGACCTACGGGACGAATGCTCAAGCCATACGGTGACTTTGACTTTGAGGATGCGGTGGCTACCTTTGCCGAGACAGTAAGACTTGGTGTGAAATACGGAGCTGACCTTATTTTCATTGAAACCATGAGCGATAGCCTTGAGACCAAGGCGGCATTGCTTGCGGCAAAGGAGAACAGTGATCTGCCGATATTTGTTTCCAATGCATACGGTGAGGACGGAAAGCTTATGACGGGGGCAGATCCTGCCGCGATGGTCGCAATGCTTGAGGGGATGGGCGCAGATGCTATAGGTGTAAACTGCTCTCTCGGACCTAAAGCGCTCAAAAGCGTGGTAGAGGAGTATCTTAAGTATTCCTCGTTGCCCATAATTCTCAAGCCCAATGCGGGACTTCCCAAGGCGGTAAACGGAAAAACCGTTTATGACGTTTTGCCCGAGGAGTTTGCCGCAGAGGTATCCGAGCTTATAGGCAGAGGTGTTAGAATCGCAGGAGGCTGTTGTGGAACGACACCTGAATATATAGCCAAGACTGTCAAGGCTTCTGCCAACGTTATACCTGTAAAAACAGAGAAAAAGAACATAACCTGTGTTTCTTCTTATACTCATGCAGTAGTGTTTGGAGATTCGCCCATACTTATAGGCGAGCGTATTAATCCTACGGGGAAAAAGCGTTTTAAAGAAGCACTCAAGTCGCGTGATATAGACTATATTTTGCGAGAGGGTATCTCGCAGGAGGAAAAGGGAGTCCATATACTTGACGTCAACGTGGGACTTCCCGATATAGATGAGGTCGAAATGCTCAAGACAGCGGTCTGCGAGCTTCAAGCGATAATCGACCTGCCATTGCAGATAGACACCTCCGATCCTATGGCTATGGAGACAGCGCTTCGCCGCTATAATGGTAAAGCCATGATAAACTCCGTAAGCGGAAAGCAAGAGAGCATGGAGGCTATCTTCCCACTCGCAAAAAAATATGGCGGGCTTGTGGTCGCGCTTACCCTTGACGAAAAGGGAATACCCGAGACCGCAGAGGAGCGCGTAGATATTGCACGCAGAATACTTGCAGAGGCGGAGAAGCACGGAATTGACAAGAAGGATATTATCTTTGACCCATTGGCGCTTACCATCAGTGCAGACAAAAATGCGGCAAAGGAAACTCTCCGCGCGGTAGGGCTTATCAGAACCGAGCTTGGATGTCATACCTCTCTGGGTATCTCTAACGTGTCATTCGGTCTGCCCGAGAGAGACATTATCAACGGAGCGTTTTTTGATCTTGCTTTGGGACAGGGACTCTCAGCGGCAATTATGAACCCATACTCGCAGGAGATGATGAAGACATATTACTCCTACCGTGCGCTTTCGGGGCTTGACGATAACTGTACCGAGTATATTGGATTTGCATCTGAGCTACCGAAGGAGTCGGTTTCCGTTGCCGCGGAAAAACCTAAGGAGGCTTCCTCGAACGAGGGTCATGCTTCAGAGCTTCAAGGAGCAATAATCAAAGGACTTAAGGATCAGGCGGCTAATTTGACCGCAGAGCTTATAAAAAACATAGAGCCCTTGAGTATAGTTCAAACGGACATCATTCCCGCACTTGACGTTGTCGGTGTAGGCTTTGAAAATAAGAGAGTTTATCTTCCACAGCTTCTTATGAGCGCGGAGGCGGCAAAGGCTGCCTTTGAGGTCATCAAGGCAAATATGCCGGGCGGAGGAGCTGCCGATAAATGCAGCTTTGTGATAGCTACCGTAAAGGGGGATATTCATGATATAGGAAAAAATATCGTGAAGCTGATCCTTGAAAATTACGGATTTTCTGTGACTGACCTTGGCCGTGATGTATCACCCGATACGATAGTAGAAGAAGTCGTGAGAAGTCACGCTCCTGTCGTTGGACTCAGTGCTCTTATGACCACCACGGTACCTGCCATGGAGGAGACTATAAAACAGCTTCGCAAGGCGGCACCCTGGTGCAGGGTAGTAGTCGGCGGGGCAGTGTTGAATCAGGAATATGCAGATGCCATAGGCGCGGATAAATATGCTAAGGACGCAATGGAGACTGTGCGATATGCAGAGCAGGTCCGGAATGAAGCGTGATACCGAAGTTATGTACGCTTCAATGAGACCGTGGAATCAGAAGCTTATGAAAGGCTGCCTTGGGGGAGGAAGATTGATTTTGCATAGCAAAAGATCGAACAAGGGCGTTACAATAAAATTCGAACAAACTGAAAGTCACGCGGGGCGATAGTTATTGTGTAAAAAAATATTGACATAAACGGCAAAATATGATATAATTATAAAAAATAACGATGATAAAAGGAACCAGCTGACTGCAGAGGACGTTGGTTCCTTTATGCTTTTCAGAGGGAATTCTTATGGTTAGGAAAAGGAAATTCACGCTTTCAACCACGCAGATTATATTGCTCAGCTTTCTCGTGACTATTCTCATAGGAAGCGGACTTCTGGCTTTGCCAATCAGCTCTGCAAGCGGAGAAGCCGTGCCGTATCTCGATGCGCTTTTCACGGCAACCACCTCCACCTGCGTGACGGGACTCGTTACGCTCCCCACGGTGTCAACGTGGAGCGTGTTCGGGCAGATCGTTATATTGCTTTTGATACAGATAGGCGGTCTCGGTATCATCACCATTATGTCGGGACTGATGCTTCTTCTCAACAGAAAGATGGGCATTGGCGATCGGTTGCTCATTCAGGACGCATTTAATCTCAACACCATGTCAGGACTTGCAAAATTCGTGAAGAACGTGCTGTTCGGTACACTGATTATCGAAGCGATAGGAGCCGTCCTCTATATGCTTGTGTTTGTTCCCGAGCTTGGGGCCCCCGGCATTTGGGTATCGGTGTTCAATTCGGTTTCCGCTTTCTGCAATGCCGGCATTGACATTATCGCGGAAAACAGCCTTTGCAATTACGCAACCAATCCCTTGATTAATATCGTCACCTCGTCGCTCATCATTCTCGGCGGTCTCGGATATATCGTGTGGTGGGATGTTCTCCGTGTGGTGAAAAGCCGTTCACCGAAAAACAGAAAAATATTCAGGCACTTGACCTTGCACTCAAAGATTGCCATT
>JAFVQW010000016.1 GCA_017504605.1 Clostridia bacterium | reverse complement strand
TACGCTTATCAAGATGTTCAACCTCATTGACGTAGGCGAGCGCGCAGGTAGCGGTATTCCCAACATCTTCAGCGTTTGGAAAAAGCAAGGTTGGTCTGCTCCTGTTATCAACGAGAGCTTTGAACCTGATAGAATTACTTTATCGCTACTCATTGGCGAAAGTAGCGATAAAAAAGTAGCGATAAAAAGTAGCGATAAAACAACTAAAACCAAATCTCAAATTCAAAAACAGGCTGTTGTTGCCTATTTAACCGAGAAGATTACTGCTAAAACTACAGAAATTGCTGAATTGCTCGGTGTTAAGGATGCAAGAGCGCGCCGTTTGCTTGCGGAAATGGTTTCAGAAGGTACAATTGTGACCGAGGGTGAAAATAGAAACAGAGTTTATAAACTAAAAGCGTAAACAATAAGATTTTGAAAATATATAATTGAGCCGCTATCAAAGCGTGATTACCACGCCGCGATAGCGGCTTTTTGTTCGCGGGCGGTAAATTCTGAAAACGGGGGTGCGGTTTTGCCTTTCCCAAGGCTTTTATATGAAGGCATTTTTGAAAAGCGCCTACGAATTTATTCCTTGCCGGATGCAAAATAGGAATAATGATTTTACAAATTCCTCGAAATTCCTATTGATATTATTCCTAAAATGTGATATAATGTACCTTGTAAGACTGTATTTAGTTCGGGAGGATGCTCTGATGGAATATATTAAAGTATCAAAAGCTGCTGAAAAATGGGGGATTTCCGCACGTCGCGTTCGCGTTTTGTGCGCCGAGGGCAAGATTGACGGTGTAATCCGCAAAGGAAATCTTTATATGATCCCCGCTACCGCTACCAAGCCTATGGACGGAAGAAAAGGCAGAACGGGACTTTTGCTTGATATTGAAAAGAAGCGCAATCTTCTTTCTGCAAAGCGGCCTCTGACGCTTGGAGAGGTAGAAAGACTTGCACAGGAGTTTATGGTTGACTTCACCTATAACTCCAATGCTATCGAGGGCAACACTCTTACGTTGAAAGAAACGGCATTAGCTCTTGAAGGAATGACGATAGACCAAAAGCCGCTCAAGGATCATCTTGAAGCCGTAGGACACCGTGATGCCTTCCTATATGTTCAAGAGATAGCCAAAAACGAGGTTGAGCTTTCGGAATACGTTATCAAAAATATTCACGCTCTTGTTTTGATGAACCGCCCCGAGGACAAGGGACAGTATCGCCGTATTCCCGTCCGTATTATGGGAGCATATACCCAGCCCGTTCAGCCGTATTTGATTGAGCCGAAGATGAGCGAGCTGCTCGCTATGAATGAAGAACGCAAAGGACAAATGACTACGGTTGAGCGTATTGCGCGGTTTCACCTTGAATTTGAGGGCATTCATCCCTTCATCGACGGAAACGGCAGGACGGGACGTCTGATTCTTAATCTTGAATTGATACGAAACGGCTTCCCGCCCATCAACGTAAAGTTCACGGACCGCAAGCGTTACTATGATGCTTTCGATGCATTCTATCGAGATGGCGATGCAGGCTCGATGATAGACTTGATAGCAGAATACGTAGACGAAAGACTTGACGAATATTTGAATGTGTTGGGAGATAGTTAATGAAAGCAAAAAAGTGGGTAACTTTTATCACAGCGGGCATTTTCTGCTGTTTCGTTAATCTGTGCTATAATTGCAAATTGTTTTTGCATTGATCTTATTGCAACAGAAATTAATTCTTCTCAACTAAAAGACAGCGACATAAAAAAGCTGTCCGCAATTTTAACTAAGTATTTCTGTTAATTTTCAATTCTATCGGCGCTACGATAGAATTGAAATTCCAATCAAAGGGAGGTGTTACAATGCCACTTGAAATAGTAAGAAACGATATAACAAAAATGAAGGTGGATGCCATTGTAAATGCTGCCAACGAGTCGCTTTTAGGCGGTGGAGGTGTTGACGGTGCGATTCATAGTGCCGCAGGTGCGGGACTTCTCGCAGAGTGCAGAACGCTTTGCGGTTGCAAAACGGGTAAGGCGAAGATCACAGGCGGATATAATCTGCCAGCAAAGTACGTAATACATACCGTCGGTCCTATCTACAATGACGGCAAGCACGGAGAAAAGGCGTTACTTGAATCTTGCTACCGCGAGTCTTTGGCTCTTGCGAAGGAGCACCAATGCGAAACTGTGGCGTTCCCGCTTATCTCGTCGGGCGTGTACGGATACCCCAAGGATCAAGCCTTGAAGGTCGCTATCGACGTTATTAGCGACTTTCTTCTTGAAAACGAAATGACGGTCTATATCGTCATCTTCGACAAGGCGGCGTATAAGATAAGTGAAAAGCTATTTTCGGACATTGCCGAATACATCGACGATAATTACGTGGACGAGCATACCGATTACAGCCGTGAGCGTATCCGTATGAACGCGCTACCGCAAGCGGCTCCGCGCAAAAGACGGAAGAAATCGGACGATGACTTCCTTGAGATGTGCGATTGTAAGGCTATGCTTGCGGAAGACGACCTTAATGCGAAGCTCAAGCAGATTGACGAGAGCTTTTCGCAAATGCTACTGCGCAAGATCGACGAAAAAGGGATGACCGACGCCGAGTGCTACAAGAGGGCAAACATTGACCGCAAGCTGTTCTCCAAGATTCGCAGCGACGTCAATTACAAGCCGAGCAAACCTACCGCACTCGCGTTTGCGATCTCCTTGGAACTTTCTCTCGCAGAAACCGAAGATATGCTTCGCAAGGCGGGGTTCGCGTTGTCGCACAGTAATAAGTTTGACATCATTATCGAATACTTTATCAGCAAGGGTAACTACAATATTTTTGAAATTAACGAGGCTCTGTTTGCTTTCGATCAGAGCTTATTAGGAGCGTGAAACGATGGTTAAATTTATATGCTACCCCAAGTGCACCACCTGCCAAAAGGCGAGAAAGTGGCTGGACGATAACAAGATCGAGTATGAATTTAGAGATATTAAGCTCGACAATCCTACGCTTGATGAGCTGACAGAATGGTACAAGAAGAGCGGTTTGCCACTGAAAAAGATCTTCAACACAAGCGGCTTGCTCTATAAATCACTTGACCTCAAAAACAAGCTTCTCGCTATGAGCGAGAACGAAACGCTGAAGCTTCTCGCAAGTGACGGTATGCTCGTAAAGCGCCCGTTGCTTATCGGTGACAGCTTTGTTCTTGTCGGTTTTAAGGAAGCCGAGTGGGGTGCGGCTTTAAGCAAATAATTTGTCGCTTGACATGCGACCAAACCTCTCTTTTGTTGATGTACAATATAGACATCAAATGAAAGAGAGGTTTTAATTATGAAAAACAACGTTACTGAACTCGTATTTATTTTGGACAGAAGCGGATCTATGGCAGGACTTGAGAGTGATACCATCGGCGGCTTCAACTCGATGATTGAAAAGCAGAAGAAGCAGGACGGCGGTTGCTACGTTTCCACTGTGCTTTTCGATGACGAGAGCGAGGTTTTGCACGACCGCGTGAAGCTCGGTGACATCCCCAAGATGACCGACAAGGACTACACTGTCCGCGGTTGCACAGCTTTGATCGACGCCATTGGCGGAGCAATTCATCATATCGGAAACATTCATAAATACGCTCGTAACGAGGATGTGCCGGAGCATACGATGTTCGTTATCACGACCGACGGACAGGAGAACGCAAGCCGCCGTTACACAAGTGAAGAGGTCAAGAAGATGATCGAGCGTCAGAAGGAGAAATATGGTTGGGAGTTCTTGTTCATCGGAGCGAACATTGACGCCGTGGAAACTGCTGCGCGATACGGTATCAGCCGTGACAGAGCCGTGAACTATAATGCAGACGGAGAGGGTACGCATATTTTGTATGAGTCGGTTGCGAAAGCCGTTTGTAACGTCAGAGCAAGTGCGCCTCTCGGCGCAGATTGGAGCGAGAAAATCAACGCTGATTATCAAAAGCGCGGAAGAAAATTCAAGAAGTAATAAGCAGTATCTAACGTAAAAAATACCGCTATCAAAGCGCGATTGACACGCCGCGATAGCGGTATTGTATTTTTAGCCTGCTTGAATTTGTCGCTCAATTAAAATATGCTCTCTATAACCTTCTTGCAGCCCTTAGGCGAGTAGAGCCAGGAGTCTATGTGCGTTACGCTTTCGGGGTCTATGAAGTACTCGAGCGGCGGGGTGGGGCAGGGGGCATCCTGCGCATCGATAATTATGAGCTTAATCTTCATCTTCTCGGGAATAATGCTCTTTATGAAAACCGCCGCGGTCTGCCCGGGGCGCACGTCGTCTCGGTATTCGGCAAGACCCGCGAGGTTTGGGCGCAGCTCGACGAATACGCCGTAGCTCTCAACGCTCCGAATTATTCCTCTCACCGTCTGCCCCTCAACGAAGAGGGCGGCGTTTTCCTCCCAGCTGCCGAGCAGCTCACGCTCGGAAACGTATATTCTGCCGTTTTCGTCGATGCTTTTTACAACGGTGTAAATCGTATCTCCCGAGCCGAGGCGTGCGGCGGGGTGCGCTATCCTCGAGACCGATATACAGTCAATGGATAAGAGCGAGGTGATGCCGCAGCCGATGTCAACGAAGGCTCCGAAGCCCTCGAGATGAGTAATTCTGCTCTGAATTATATCCCCGGGAATGAGAGTTGATATGTAATTTTCACGGCATTCGAGCTGTGCGGCGCGCCGTGAGAGTATGGCAACGCTCTCGCCTGAGGCGAGCCGCTCGAAGCCGAGCACCTTGAAGCATACGCTCTTTCCGACTCTTGTCAGAATAGCAATATCCTTGACGGGCTCGCCGCCCTCGGTGTACTGAACCTCCTCGCGCGGAATAAATGCGCGGATACCCGCACCGAGCTCGAGCTGAAGATTGAATTTGTGGTCGCAGAGCACCGCTGGTGCCTCGAGAATAAGTCCTCTCTCGAGCGCCGCCGCGAGCCGCTCGACCGAAGAGGTGTATTCACGGTTTCGCTCCGTGTGTATAAGCATTCCCTCGGGTTTGTATTGGTTCATTTTTTTGTACCGTTCCTCTCGCATATTATCGGTTTGATTAAAAATATGCGAGTGGGATACGAAATATGCTCCTTAAAGAGTGCCCCCGAGGCCAAAGCTCACCTGTATTGCATTGTTTACGCTTGTCATTGTGCCGCTGTCGAGATGTCCCATTTTTTCCTTAAGTCTCTTTTTGTCTATCGTCCGTATCTGCTCGAGCAGAATAACGCTGTCCTTGGCGAGGCCCGCCTCGCTCCCCTGTATATCTATGTGTGTCGGGAGCTTGGTTTTTCCCATTTTTGATGTAATTGCTGCCGCTATCACCGTCGGACTGTACCTGTTACCGACGTCGTTTTGCACGATAAGCACGGGGCGCAGTCCCCCCTGCTCACTTCCTACCACGGGGCTTAGGTCGGCGTAGTAAATATCGCCTCGTTTTATGTTCATATTCCGTGTCCCGAGGGTGAAACCCCCGTCACTCCTTCTTTTCTTATTTTCACGTCAATAGTATTTTTGCCGATAGGCAGGTATTTTAAACCTGCCGCGGTATTATTTTTCCGCACTAACATTTTATGCAAAAATAGACGGTGAGGTTAAAATTAACCCCACCGCTTTTTTCTTGCCGTGTCTTAAGTCCCCGAGCCTTACGCGTGATTTTCAATCATCTCGTCGTCACGCTGGAAGAGCAGAGTGATGCACCAGATACCCGCAAGAGCAACTATGGTATAGATAATTCTTGCAAGCACCGATGTAGCACCGCCGCTTATCCAGGCGACGAGGTCGAAGGAGAAAAGGCCTATTGCGCCCCAGTTCAATGCGCCAATAATGACGATGATAAGGGCAATTTTGTTGAGAATGTTCATAACAATCCTTCCGTTTTTCGCTTTTTGCGTTCGTTTTCGGTTGAATTCTTCACCCCACCGATACGCCCGAGACTATTTTTCCCGACATACGAGAAAATTATACCTCAGTCGCTGAAATCGGGAACCGCACTTCCGAATGCCTCGCGAAGCGTGAGCATTGCCTTCTTTTCTATTCTTGATACGTAGGAGCGGGAAATGCCGAGATACTTTGCGACCTCGCGCTGGGTTCTCGGCTGAAAGCCCGAGAGGCCGTAGCGGAGCACTATTATCTCTCGCTCGCGCCGAGAGAGCACCGTGTCCACGAGCTTCCTTAGCCGCTCTGTGTGTATTTTTAAATCTATGTCCTCTGCAATATTCTCGTCAACGCTGATAATATCGAGATATGTAAGTGGATTTCCGTCCTTGTCAATATCTATCGTGTCGTTGATTGAGACCTCGTGCTGGAGTTTTTTTTGACCTCTGAAAAACATCAGAATTTCATTTTGCACGCATTTTGCACCGTATGTGGCGAAGCGCGTTCCGTACTCACTCTTAAAGGTGTCCACCGCCTTGATAAGCCCGAGGCTTCCCACGCTGAGCAGCTCGTCAGGCGCTGAATAGGACGAATAGTATTTCCTTATAATATGAGATACGAGCCTTAAATTTCTTTCAATTAACACATCTCTTGCTTTTTTGTCTCCCCCTCTCATTCGGCGAAACATCTCGGCCTCCTCCTCCTTTTCAAGCGGCGGCGGGAAGCTTTGCATTTGCTCAATACCGAGTATGAGGGAAATGAACCTCATAAGCAGTGATGCAATTCCTGGCATAATTCCTCCGTTTCTTTGGCGCTGATAATAGTATATGTAGCTTCGCCCGACAAAATCACGGCAAAGAAAAAAGAGAGCTCGCGCCCTCTTTAGTTCACCGCGGGCTCTAAGGCATCCTCGGTGGTAAGTATTTTATAGCCCTCGTCGCGAAGCGAGAAAATCAGATTTCTGCCGCGAATTTTCCTATATTTTCTGTTGATTATACATATATGAGTGCGCACACCGGAGGGCTCGGGGCGTCTGCCCGCGCGGTAGGCGTGGAGTAGAATATCCTCGGCCGTGCAGGGTGTCGGATAGCAGCGTATCAGGTAGCGAAGTATCATAGCCTCGGTCCTTGTGAGCCCGAGAGGCCGTCCGAACAGCATAGCCGTCGCGTGCCCTACCGAGGCATCAAGCCCCGAGAGTATATAGCTCCCCGGTAATTCGAGCGAGGCTCCCGTGGCGTAGTCGGTGATTTTTGCGAGCAGCTCGGCCGCACTTATCCCCTTTGGGAAGGAAAGGTCGAACAGCGGGGAGCCATCATCGACGGTCGATATAGAGAAAATGGGGGTCGAAGGTGCATAGGAGCGAAGGCGACCCACGAGGCCTTCCGCATCGGCGAGAGCCTCGGGCGACTGTACCAAAATCGCGCGGTAGAGCGGGGAGAGCACCGAGGGTGCCTCGGCGGGTGTCACCGCACGGCTGACAATTCCCATATAGCAGAGCATATCCGAGAGAAGCACGCCGGCGCGCCTCTCGCTATCTATAACGAGTATCATATAAATCCTTTCGTTTGCTTATACGCCGTATTATACAGTGATGAGCGCTAAATGTCAATAGCCCCACTTGACTTTTCCTCGCATTGGTAATATAATTAAGAAAAACACTTAAAGGGTGAAGTATGAAAAACGTGCTTATTACGGGCGGCTCCCGCGGTATCGGGGCCGAGATGGTCCGTGCATTTTCCCGCGCGGGATATGCGGTTGCCTTTACCTATAAATCGAGCGCCGCGGCCGCGGGGGCTCTTGCCGAGGAGTGCGGGGCTCTCGCTATCGCCGCCGACTCTATGTCCGAGAGCGATATTGCCGATGCCGTTCGGCGTGTAAGAGAGGAGCTCGGCGATATATATTGCCTTATCAATAACGCGGCCGTTTCCTCCTTCTCGCTCCTTACCGACCTTTCGACACAGGCCTGGAACGAGACTCTCGGCGTATCCCTTACGGGCGCGTTTATGTACTCCCGCCTCGTTATTCCCGATATGCTACGCCTCGGAGAGGGTAGAATTATCAATATTTCCTCTATGTGGGGAATTACGGGCGCATCCTGTGAGGTGCATTACTCGGCGGCTAAGGCGGGGCTTATCGGCCTCACCCGCGCGCTTGCCAAGGAGCTCGGGCCGTCGCATATTACGGTAAACGCTATTGCCCCCGGGGTAATAGATACCGATATGAACTCCTCGCTTGACGGCGATACCCTTCGCGAGCTCGTTGACGGAACGCCGCTTATGAGGCTCGGCACACCCGCCGACGTTGCGAGCGCGGCTCTCTTTCTTGCGGGGGAGGGGGCTTCCTTCATCACGGGAGACGTCCTCAACGTCAGCGGCGGCTTCGTGATTTAAGCGGGGCTTTTCCACTGTCGAAAAAAATAAGGCGAAAGCTATTGATTTTTTTCCTCGCTTGTGTTAAAATAATACAGTAAAATATATAAATTCGTGCGTCGGACGGAGTCATACCAGCCGGGGTGGTAGCGGTGCCTTGTACCTGAAATCCGCTATAGCAGGGGTCAATTCCTCTCCCGAGGGCTCTCTCTGTGTAGTCTGCGCCGTCATTTTTCTGCGTTGACGAGTGGGTCTTGCGCAACCCGAGGCTGTGAACCATGTCAGGTGGGGAACCAAGCAGCATTAAGCGGTTTATCGGGTGTGCCGCGAGGGTGCCTGCTCCGAGCAGAGGTGGCGGCTACCGTATGTAGAGGGATTTTCGACGGAGAGGTGTATGGCTCTATCCGACGCACGAATTATGGGCGCGTATGCGGATTACGCAAACCGCTGCGTGCCACTTTTATATTTAAGAGGAGTGTGTATGGCAGACTACAAGGCGCTTTACCGAAAATGGCGTCCGCGTGACTTTGACAGCGTATGCGGGCAGGATGCCATTACCGATATACTTAAATATGAGGTAGAGAACTCCAAGCTCTCGCACGCCTATCTTTTCTCGGGCTCGCGAGGAACGGGTAAGACCACCTGTGCTAAGATTTTGGCGAAGGCGGTTAACTGCCTTAGCCCCCGCCGCGGAAACCCCTGTAACGAGTGCGAGTCCTGCCGCAGCATTGATGCGGGAATTGCCACCGACGTAATCGAGATGGATGCCGCGAGCAACAACGGCGTTGACAACGTCCGTGATATGAAGGATGAGATTGCCTTCACCCCCGCGCTCCTTAAATACAGAGTGTATATCATCGACGAGGTGCATATGATGTCGCCCTCGGCCTTCAACGCGCTTCTTAAGACGCTTGAGGAGCCGCCGACCTACGTCATATTCATTCTTGCCACAACCGAATTTCATAAGCTGCCGACGACTATCGTGTCGCGCTGTCAGCGCTTCGACTTCCGCCGTATCGGCTCCGATGTTATTATTTCCCGACTTCGGCAGATTGCAGTCGAGGAGGGCATCAGCCTCACCGACGACGGTGCGAGGGTAATTGCCCGTGCCGCGCGCGGCGGTATGCGTGATGCTATCAGCCTTCTTGAGCTTTGCGCGGGCGGTGGCGGCGAGGTTACTGCCGAGGCGGTGTTCTCGGCCGTCGGAACGGGTAAGCGTGACGGAGTTTATTCGCTTATCGGCGCTATACTTAAAAAGGATTATCCAACCGTTTACTCGACGGTTGCCGAAGTGGTATCCAAGAGCGGCGACCTCTCGGTATTCTGGCAGGAGATAATAGATGCATACAGAGATATAATGGTGGTAAAGAGCACCGCCGAGGCACAGAGATACCTCGACCTTACCGAGCTTGAATACAATTCGCTTCGCGAGCTCGCCGCGCTCTTTACCCCGACACAGCTCTCCTATCACGTCTCGCTTCTTGAGGGAGCGATGGCCGATATGCAGCGCGCGTTTAATTCCAAGCGCTCGATTGCGGAGATTACCCTGACGAGAATGTGCGAGGCACGCTCCTCGACGTCGCTCGAGGCGCTCGCTCTTCGTGTAGAGGAGCTCGAGAGGGAAATCTCGAGGCTGCGCCTCGGCGCGCCTATTTCGGTACAGGCGCCGACACCGACCGTGACGGAGCCCGCACCTACGCCGACCGCGGCGGAGAGACCCGTCGAGAAGAGGGCGGAGCCCGCGGCCGAGCCCCCAAGGGCCTATCTTGGCTGGAGCGACGTTCTTTCGAGCGTTGGGGAGCTGAAGCCCCCGCTCGCCGTCAAGCTCGCGGGCTCGAGTGCGAAATGCACCCCCGCCGGCGGCTATACTGTCCGTATGAACGCGTTTTTTGCAAACCTTCTTAAAAATAACGAGCAGGACCTGCTTCTTCTTCGCGGCGTGATTGCCGAGAGGGAGGGCGTGTCCCGCGAGAGCGTTAAGCTCGTAATCGAGCCTATCGCCGCCTCGGCTGACAGTGCGGGCGACGAGCTCGCTCGCAATATCGGCGACAATTTCTAAAAAAATATGCTTTGAAAGGCTGGTCAAAATAATGAAAGTAAGACTTCCCAAGGGCGTTGGCGGCGGACCGTCAAATATGCAGGATATGCTCCGTCAGGCGCAGAAGATGCAGGAGGAAATTCAAGAGAAGCAGGCAGAGCTTGAGGCTCGCGAATACGAGGTATCTGCCGGTGGCGGTGTAGTCAACGTTAAGATTAACGGTAAGAAGGAGATACTCGGCGTTAAGATTGCCGAGGAGGTCGTGGACCCCGACGACATCGAGACGCTTGAGGACCTTATCGTTGCCGCGGTCAACGAGGCTATCGGAAAGGTTGAGGCCGATGCATCGGCCGAGATGTCTAAAATCACAGGACCTATGGGCATGCCCGGCGGCATGGGCTTCTGATTATGGCGGAGTATATCGCGCCTATACAGAGGCTTATCGACGAATTCCGTAAGATACCCGGTGTCGGTCAGAAGACCGCCGCCCGCTACGCCTTTGCCGTGCTTAACCTCGAGGAGGGGGAGGCGGAGGCCTTCGCCGATGCCGTAATCGGTGTAAAGCGTGACGTTCACAGGTGCCCGATATGCTTCGGGCTTTCCGAGACCCCCGGCGCGTGCGGCATCTGCTCGAGCGAGAGCCGCGACGGCTCTGTGATATGTGTCGTCGAGGATGCTAAGGACGTAATCACCATGGAGCGTGTCCGCGGCTTCCGCGGGACCTATCACGTCCTCGGCGGCGCACTCTCGCCGCTCGATAATATAACCCCTGCCGACCTAACCGTTGCCGAGCTCATATCGAGAGTTGAGGCGGGCGGCGTCAGAGAGGTTATAATAGCCACCAACCCGACGCCGAAGGGCGATACGACGGCATCCTATATTGCGAGGGTGCTTGAGAATACCGACGTATCGGTCTCACGCCTTGCATACGGTATACCCGTCGGCGCGGATATCGAGTACGCCGACGAGGTCACTCTTTACAGAGCCATGGAGAATAGACGGCTATTCGATAAAAGAACCTAATAACAGCTTAAACAGTCGCGTATTTGTACTTCAGGCGCAGGTTATCGGCAATCATTGCGATAAACTCTGAGTTTGTGGGCTTTCCGCGGCTGTTTTGTATTGTATAGCCGAAGTAGGAGTTCAGCGTATCCACGTCGCCCCTGTCCCAGGCCACCTCGATTGCGTGGCGTATAGCTCTCTCGACCCTTGAGGTCGTGGTCTGAAATTTCTTCGCGACCGTGGGGTAGAGCACCTTCGTCACCGAATTTATGACCTCGTTGTCATCGATTGTCATAAGTATAGCGCATCTTAAATACTGATAACCCTTGATATGTGCGGGAACACCTATCTGATGTATGATTTTCGTCACCTGCGCCTCCATATCGGGCAGCTCGGAGAGCCTCTCGTCGGCTCCCGCACGGCTGCCCCTTTTTGTTTTTAAGAGCGAGCCTATGTGAGCGGCGAGGGCGGAGGTGTCGAAGGGCTTGAGAAGGCAGAGGTCGGCCCCCGCATCGATAGCCTCCATAAGAATACCCTGCTTGTTAACGGGGGAGAGAAGTATAAAGGAGGGCATCTTGTCCCCCGCGATTGCGGCGGCGGCTCTGATAAGCCCTATTCCGTCGAGCTTCGAGAGCCAGAGGTCGGTAATCACGGCATCGGCGCCAACGGTGGAAATCACTTCGAGCGCCGCCTCGCCGTTATCGGCCTCCTTTATATTCTTATAGCCGTGTCTTGTCAGAGCATCTGCGACAAGCCCTCTCTCCTCGGCATTTTCGTTGCAGATTAGGATTTTTGCGCTTAGTACGTCCATTTTTTCGTTCTCCTTTTCAATAAAATTGGTAAAATTTGGAAATTTCCTGAGGTAACACCATTTTACCACAAAATGCTCTGTAAAAGCAAGAGTGAAAATAGCGAAAAGATTACCAAACTTAATTCGAGAAAAATGGTAAAATTTACCAAATCGCAATTCAATTTGATAAGCCTCGACAGATTAGAGCGAGCTTCGCGCTTTCTCGCGCGGAGGCCGAATGGGGAAATATACGCCGCATTTGTCACGGAAGGGAAAAACAGTGAAAATATTCTCGAAAAACCTTAAAATAATTATTGCAAAATATTTTACGCTGTGATATAATGTATATGTGGAAAGTTTGGCTTTGCCGAGCTCTCCTTCCGAACGCAATCTAATAACAAGGAGATACACTATGAACACCAATGTTACGAAAAACAGGTTTGTGAATGAGTGGATTGCCGAGATGGCCGCTATGGTTAAGCCCTCGGAAATCATACTTATTGACGGCTCCGAGGAGCAGGCGGAGGCACTTCGCGCCGAGGCTTGTGCATCGGGCGAGATGATTAAGCTTAATCAGGACACTCTCCCCGGCTGCTATCTTCACAGAACTGCGGTTAACGACGTTGCACGCGTTGAGGACAGAACCTTTATCTGCACCTCTAAGAAGGAGGATGCGGGCAATATAAACAACTGGATGGCACCCGCTGAGTGCTATGCTAAGCTCTCGAAGCTCTATGAGGGCTCCTACAGCGGAAAGCCTATGTACGTAATTCCTTATTCGATGTCGGTTGTCGGCTCGGACTTTGCTAAGTACGGCATTGAGCTTACCGACTCTATCTACGTTGTTCTCAATATGCTTATAATGACGCGCGTGGGACTTAACGTTCTCGAGGCTCTCGGCGACAGCGCCGATTTCATCAAGGGTCTTCACGCACGTGCGGATATTGATGCGGAGAAGAGATACATATGCCATTTCCCCGAGGATAACACCATCTGGTCGGTTAACTCCGGCTACGGCGGAAACGTTCTTCTCGGTAAGAAGTGCTTTGCGCTTCGTATCGCATCCTACCTCGGTAGGAAGGAGGGCTGGATGGCCGAGCATATGCTTATTCTCGGTGTTGAGAGCCCCGACGGAGAGGTTAAGTACGTATCCGCCGCCTTCCCCTCTGCCTGCGGTAAGACCAACCTCGCTATGCTTATTCCCCCCGAAATCTACAGAGAGAAGGGATATAAGGTATGGTGCGTAGGTGACGATATTGCATGGCTCCGTGTGGGTAAGGACGGCAGACTCTGGGCGGTTAACCCCGAGAACGGCTTCTTCGGCGTTGCTCCCGGAACCAACGAGCACTCCAACCCCAACGCGCTTCATACAGCTATGCGCGACTGCATCTTCACAAACGTATGTCACAACCTTGACGACAACACCGTATGGTGGGAGGGACTTAACGACAATCCTCCTACAAATGCGCTTAACTGGAAGGGCGAGGTATGGGATTACAAGAAGTACGACAAGAAGGATAAGGTCAACACCTCCGGCGCTCATCCCAACTCCAGATTTACCGCAATGGCGGCTAACTGCCCCTGCATCTCCGATAAGTTCAACGACCCCGCGGGCGTTCCGATTTCGGCAATCGTATTCGGCGGCCGCCGCGCTAAGACCGCGCCCCTCGTATATCAGTCGAGAGATTGGCAGAACGGTACCTTCATCGGCTCTATAATGGCATCCGAGACTACCGCCGCTGCGGCAGGTGCCGTCGGTGTCGTTCGCCGCGACCCCATGGCTATGCGCCCCTTCGTCGGCTACGATATGGGTGACTATTGGGCACATTGGCTCAATATGGGTAAGGTTATCAAGAACCCCCCAAAGATTTTCCACGTTAACTGGTTCAGAACCGACGACGAGGGTCACTTCATCTGGCCCGGCTTCGGTGATAATATGAGAGTTCTTATGTGGATACTTGCTCGCTGTGAGGGTAAGGTTGATGCAAGAGAGACGGCTATCGGCTACGTTCCGAACGCGTCCGACATCGACATCACCGGCCTCGACATTTCGAGAGAGACCATCGAGGAGCTTCTCAGCGTTGATAAGGAGCTTTGGCTCGAGGACTGCCGCGGTATCCGCGAGTTCTATGCGCAGGTTGGAGAGAGAGTTCCCGCCGAGCTCTATGCCGAGCTCGAGGCACTCGAGGCAAGACTTTCGAAGTAAGAATAACGAGAGGAGAACACTGTGAAAAGATTAATTGCAATACTGTTAATGCTTGTCCTGGCGTTTTCCGTCGTTGCTTGTGATAAGCCCTGTACCGACCACGTCGATGCCGACGGTGACGGCGTGTGCGATACTCCCGGCTGCTACGAGGGGCTTAAGCCCGACGGTGAGAATGGCGGCAGCGGCGGCTCCGGCTCCGGTATCGGCGACGGAACCGAAACTCCGATAATTCCCATAAAGCCCGAGTATTAATCAATATTAAAGCAACAAAACAGCGCGATGCATCGTCATCGCGCTGTTCTTTTATTTTGTCACCGAGTAGAAGAGGATGGCAAATACCCCCGACAGGAGCCCCTCGGTAAGCTTTATCGGAATGTATTTTTTCATTGATATATCCGTCCCGCGAAGAAATACGGCCGACTGGAGCATGACCGACAGCCCGCCAAATCCGAGCGAGAAGGCGGCGCCGAAAATGGCCGCATACGCTCCTATTTTCGCGCTCTCGGCGGCGAAATACGAGGCGGCGCCCGTCACCTCCAAAACCGAAACGATAAAGGGAAATATAGGAAGCCCCGATAGGTATTCCGAGGCAATTCCCGCGACGGTGGCGAAGCTGACGACGAACGCGCAAATGCTCACCGTGCCAAGACCCGCGTTGCGTATGCTCTCGACAATATCGAATTTCTGCCCCGAAATATTACCGACATTATCTTCTTTTGCTCCTTTTCCTCTGAAGATTAATGCACAGATTGGAGAGGAGAAAAGCACCGACAAAAGCAGTATACGACCGACCTCGGCGCTCCCAAACATACCGAGGCCAACCGCCGCCGTGACGAACGCGGGCGAGGGTATATTCGAGAGTGCTATAAGCCTCTCGGCGCTCTCCCTTGAGATAAGGCCGCCGCGGTATAGCTCCGCCGTCGCCCGAACCCCGACGGGGAAGCCCGAGAGCGCCCCCGAGATTAGTGCCCGCACCCCTGCACGCTCGATGCCGTACACCGCGCGGAACACACTCGGTAAAAGAGGTATGCGCTCGGGATAGCCGACCGCAATATACAGGTCGGCAAGAATAAGGAAGGGAAATACGGCGGGAACCACCTCGCCCCCGCACATTTTGAGTGCCGCCTCGACGAGCGACTTCGTTTTGGGCGAGAGGTAGACCGAGACGAGCGCGGTAAGCACCAGGGCCCCAACCGAAAGTACAGCGCCAAAAATACCCGTGGGGAGTGCTGCCCGTCTGTTACCCTTTGTCTTCGTCATTTTCCTACTCTCCCTCGCATACATTTTACTATTCCTTATGTGAGGGGAGACGGAAAAATGACAAAGGTAATGAAGAGAGGTGCCTCGGAGCGCCCCAAAATTATACCGACCCTCGAGGCCGAGCTTATCGGGCGCGGCGGTGTCTCGTCCTTCTCGGTCTCGGGGGTGGTTTGCATCGGAGAGCTTAGCGAGGAGGCGGTGCTTCTCATATGCCACGGCGGGAGACTGCGCGTCACGGGCGAGCGGCTCGACCTTGTGGTCTTCGAGAACCGAAGCGCGGAGATAAGAGGCAAAATATCGGGGGTTACGCTGACCTATGGTAAAAAGTGATTTTTTCATCTTTGGATACAGAAAAATATCCGTCCCGCCCCACTCACGGCTGAGACTTGCAAATCTTCTTCTAAGGCTCGGCATCTCCGCACAGCTCGGCGAGGGGGATTTTCTTATGCGCGAGCGGGATTTTCGCCGCTTTCGCAATCATGCAGAGGGAATAGAATATACGGCCTCGGAGCTTTACGGAATTCCGGGGATTATTTCGAGGAACAGGTGGCGCTATGCGAGTGCCGTCGCCCTTCTTCTTGCCCTGATTTTGAATATATTTCTATCGGGGCTCGTATGGGACGTGCGGATTTCGGGCGAGAGCAGACTCCCCGAGTATGAAATAAGGGAGGCGCTCGCCGAGGCGGGCCTCTCGGTCGGCCGCCGCTTTGACAGTCTAAATATGAACGAGATAGAGCACGCGCTTGTTAAAAGCTATCCTAAAATCGGCTGGGTTACCGTTAACCGCCGCGGCACCGTTGCCTACGTCGAGGTGGTCGAGCGCGAGGGCACCGAGGAGGAGCCCGAAGAAAAGCTCGGATATGCAAACGTCGTCGCCGAGCGCGACGGCGTAATCGATGAAATAACGGTAAAGCGCGGCGTTGCTATGGTTAAGGCGGGCGACGTCGTGCGCGCGGGCGACGTTCTGATTTCGGGTGTTTTGCCCGAGGAGGCGGGCGGCGGCCTCTGCTATGCCGAGGGCGAGGTGTGGGCGAGCGTGAGTGATAAAATTACCGTCGAGGTGAAAAGAGAGGGCAGTGACACCGAGAGGAGCGAGCCCGCCCTTTCCGCGCTCTCGGTTAAAATTTTCGGTTTTTCCTTAAATATTTTCAAAAAGTATGGAAATTACGGTGAGGGTTATGCTATAATAGACGATGAGGAGGACTGCGTTCTTTTCGATAAATACCGTCTGCCCGTTTCGATTTGCCGCACCTATGCGTACCGCGAGACGACCGAGAGCGTTATCTATACCGATGACCGACTTGTCGAGATAGCTCTTGTACGCACCCGCGCGGCGCTTGCCACCGTGCTTTGCGGCGGGGATTTGCTTAAGCTCTTCACCGACGGCCGTTATACCGAGGACGGATATATAATGCAGTCTACCGTAGTTTATATGGCCGAGGTCGGTCGCGATGCACCGATTTTGGCGGAGTAATTGATTAGTGAGGGGAAGATGACCGAGAAAATTGTACTTACTCAGTCCGACGAGGCCACCTCTGCCATTTTCGGCGCGTTCGATGCGAACGTCCGAATGATTGAGCGTGCCTTCGACGTAAGAATATCCAACCGAAGCCGCGACACCGATGCGGGCGATGCGCTTTCGGTTGTCGGTGAGGCGGAGTCCTGCGCTCTTGCCGCCCGCGTGCTCGAGTATCTGAAGCGAATGGTCGGCGACGGCGAGAGCCTCAGTGAGCAGAGCGTGGAATACGTTATCGGCATCGTCCGCGACGGTATCGAGGACGGCGAGAGCGGCTTCTCCCGCGACGTCATCTGCGTTACCAACAGGGGAAAGCCGATAAAGGCGAAGACGATAGGACAGAAGCGTTATATCGATATGATAGAGAAGAACACCGTCGTTCTCGGCACCGGACCTGCCGGCACGGGTAAGACCTTTCTCGCCGTCGCTATGGCGGTCGAGGCGCTTCGGGATAAATCTGTATCGCGTATAATTCTGACGAGGCCTGCGGTAGAGGCGGGCGAGCGGCTCGGATTTTTGCCCGGAGATTTGCAGAGCAAAATCGACCCTTATCTCCGTCCGCTTTACGACGCCCTTTTCGAGATGCTCGGCGGAGAGAACTATCAGCGCTATCTTGAGCGCGGCACGATAGAGATAGCGCCGCTCGCATATATGCGAGGCAGAACGCTTGACGACAGCTTTATCATACTCGACGAGGCGCAGAATACCACGCCCGAGCAGATGAAGATGTTTCTTACCCGTCTCGGCTACAATTCGAAGGCTGTCGTTACGGGTGACCTCTCGCAGACCGACCTACCCTCGGGGCAGAAGAGCGGGCTTGCTATAGCGGCGCGCGTGCTCTCGGGAATCGACGGCATAGGCATATTTGAGTTTTCCGAGCGTGACGTGGTCCGTCACAGGCTTGTGCGGGAGATTATCAGCGCCTACGAGAAGTACGAAAGGAGTGAGGCACAGCGGGGCAGAGGCTCCGACGGTGCCAAGGGACAGAGAAAATGAGAGAGCTCCTGACGGTTGATTTTTACGTGACGGGGGAGGATACCGTCCTTTCGGACGAGCTTACCTCGGCTATCGAGAGCGCGGCGAGCGCCGTTCTTGACTTTGAGGGGCTTAACCGCCCCGTCGCCGTTTCGGTTACGCTCACCGACAACGAATATATCCACGGACTTAATCTTGAATATCGCGGCGTTGACCGACCTACCGACGTGCTCTCCTTTCCGCTCTACGAGCGCGAGGAGATATTCGGCGAGAGTGACGAGCCCTGTCTTCCGCTCGGAGATATAGTAATCTCGCTCGAGCGTGCAGAGGAGCAGGCTCGGGAAATAGGCAACAGCTTTATTCGCGAGGTCGCGTTTTTGACTGTACATTCAATGCTTCATCTTCTCGGCTACGACCACGAGCTGAGCGCCGAGGAGGAGAGGCGGCAAATAGAGGCACAGAAGAAAATCTTCGAGGTGCTGACAATCTAATTTTGAGAGGGAAAAATGAAAAAGACGGCTTTTATAGCAATAGTAGGAAGACCCAACGTCGGAAAGTCTACGCTTCTTAATTCGATAATCGGCGAGAAGGTTGCGATAGTATCGAAGAAGCCCCAGACGACGAGAAACCGTATAACGGGAATTCTCACCTCGGGCGACGACCAGTTCGTATTTCTCGACACCCCGGGCTTACATAAGCCGAGGACGAGGCTCGGCAATTTTATGGTTAAGGCGACGACCGATACCCTCGGCGGTGTCGACTGTGCCATTCTCGTCGTAGAGGCGAGAGAGGCGGTCGGCGACATCGAGGCACAGCTTATATCGAGATTTAAGTCGGACGGCATCCGCGCGATACTCGTTATCAATAAGATTGATACCGTCCGCGCCGATAACGTTGCGAGGACTATTAAGGCATATGCCGATGCCTTCGATTTCGAGGCGGTGGTGCCGATTTCGGCTAAGAGCGGTAAGGGCGTTGATACCGTCATTGACGAGTGCCGCGCATTTCTTTACGAGAGCGAGTGGTTCTTTGCCGAGGATATGATGACCGACCAGCCCGAGCGCCAGATTGCCGCCGAGATTATAAGAGAGAAGCTGCTTCGCACGCTCGACGAGGAGATACCTCACGGCACGGCGGTTACTATTGAGGAGTGGACCGAGAAGCGCGACGTCGTATCAATCCGCGCCGAGATATATTGCGAGAGAGCCTCGCACAAGGGAATTATAATAGGTAAGCGCGGCGCGCTTATAAAGCAGATAGGAACTCACGCCAGAGAGGACATCGAGAAGATGCTCGACACCCGCGTATATCTCGACCTCTACGTTCGCGTTAAGGAGAATTGGCGAGACAGCGACTTTATAATCAACAATTTCGGATATAACGATAACGACTGATAAGAGGACTGTATGGTTAAAGAGGTAAGGGGTCTTGTGGTGCGGACCGTGGACATAAAGGAGAGTGACAGGCTCGTGGTGATTTACACCGAGGAGGAGGGCATTGTCACCGCTCTTGCACGCAGTGCACGCTCCATCAAGAGCCGTAAGCTCTCGTCGACCATGCAGTTTTGCTACGGCAGCTACGTCCTCTTCGGCGAGGGAGACAAGCTTTATATAAGAGAGGCGTCGCTGATTGAGAGCTTCTTCGATATACGCTCGTCGATAGAGGGGCTCGCGCTTGCGGGCTACGTTGCCGAGGTGCTTACCGAGGTCGGCACGACCGAGGGAGACAGAGAGCTTCTCCGCGTGTCCTTAAACACCCTTTACGCCATAGGTCAGGGCAAGCACGAGCTTGATAAAATAAAGGCGGCGTTTGAAATCCGCGTTGCCGCCATTCTCGGCTTTATGCCCGAGGTTATGGAATGTCACAGCTGCGGCAGGCGAGAGGGAGATTTCTTCCTCGACGTTATGGCGGGCGCCGTCGAGTGCGCCGACTGCCGTCGGCTCCGCTCGGCGAGGCACGAGCCTATGACCGACCCGCACGAGAGCCACATTGTCGCTCCGCTCTCCGAGGGGGCGAAGACTGCTCTCGCATACTGCATTTACTCACCGCCCGAGAAGCTTTTGTCCTTTTCGGTTGAGGGTGACGACCTGAGGCTTTTCTCCCGCGCGGCAGAGAAATATCTGCTTAACCACCTTGAGCGCGGCTTTAAAACACTTGATTTTTATAACGAGGTAAAAAGATAAATGCTTCTTACTGAAAAGGCGAGAATAACGCTCGAATACGACAAAATAATAAATATGCTCGCCGACTGTGCCGCTACCGAGGGCGCTCGGGCGAGGGCGCTCGCGCTTACTCCCACCGACGACTTCGACCTCGCTCTCTCGCGCCAGACGCGAACCGACGATGCGAAGCGGCTTATAAATGCGAAGGGCTATCCCGCATTTTCCGCGAGCGAGCTTGCGCTCCCCGCCGCCGACCGTGCGTATAAGGGGGCACAGCTTTCGACGAGGGAGCTAATTGACGTCGCGGCGCTCTTTCGCTCTGCACGTGCGCTTGTCGATTATATCAACACCGACAAGCCCTTTGAGACCTCGCTCGACGAGCTTTTCGGGCGACTTATGCCGAACCGCACGCTCGAGGATAAAATTACCCGCTCCATTCTCTCTGAGGAGCTTATTGCCGATGAGGCGAGCCCCGCTCTTGCCGACATCAGGCGCAAAATACGCGCCACAAATAACAGAATTAAGGATACTCTCCAGGGATATATAGGCGGTGTGCGCCTCAAATATCTTCAGGAAAACATAGTTACTATGCGCAACGGGCGCTACGTCGTGCCGGTAAAGGCCGAATACCGCTCGGAAATTAAGGGCCTCGTTCACGACACTTCGTCAACGGGCGCAACGCTCTTTGTCGAGCCCATGGCGGTTGTGGACGCCAATAACGAGCTTAAAACGCTTCTTGCCGACGAGGAGCACGAGATTGACAGAATTCTCGCCGCACTGTCGGCGGAGGTTGGCGAGGCGGTTGGTGCTGTCGGCGCGAACTACCGAAGCATTACAGATATTGCCTTTGCCTTTGCCGCGGCAACGCTCGCTATGCAGATGCGCGCCGAGCGCCCGACACTTACTCGCGAGCGTAGGATAGATATTAAGCGGGGAAGACACCCCTTAATTCCGCGGGAGAAGGTCGTGCCTATCGACGTCTCGCTCGGCGACAGCTTTGATACTCTTATAATAACGGGCCCCAATACGGGCGGTAAGACCGTTACTCTTAAAACACTCGGACTTTTTTCGCTTATGGCGCAGTCGGGGCTTCAGCTCCCCGCGCTTGAGAGCACGGTTATCGGTGTATTCAGCTCGGTTCTTGTCGACATAGGTGACGAGCAGAGCATAGAGGCATCGCTCTCGACCTTCTCCTCGCATATGGTGAACGTCGTCGAGATGCTTCGCGCGGTCAACGGCGGCTCGCTCGTGCTCTTTGACGAGCTTGGCTCCGGCACCGACCCCATTGAGGGAGCGGCGCTTGCCATAGCGATACTCGAGAAGGCACAGTCCTCGGGCGGCCTCGTCGCCGCTACCACGCACTACGCCGAGCTTAAGGCCTATGCTCTCGATACTCCGCGCGTGCAGAATGCCTCGTGCGAGTTTGATATAGAGACGCTTCGTCCGACCTACAAGCTCGTCGTCGGCACGCCCGGTAAATCCAACGCCTTCGCAATATCCGAAAAGCTCGGTATGCCCGCCGACGTAATAGAGCGCGCGGGCGCACTCATAGAGCGCGACGATAAGCGCTTCGAGGACGTAATCGAGCGGCTCGATACCAACAGAATAGAAATGGAAAGGCAGCGCGCAATAGCCGAAAGAGAGCGTGCGGAATACGAGGCTTTTAAGAAAAAGGCAGAGGCCGAGCTTGCGGAGAAAATATCTAAAAGCGAGGACGAAATTCAAAAAATGGTACAAAAAGCGCGGCAGATTTTGGATAGCGCCCGCGCCTCGAGCGAGTTTATATTTAATCAGCTTGAGGCCGTGAGGAAGCAGGAGGACAAGGGACGCCGCGAGGAAATGGCGCGAGCGGCACGCGAGGAGGTTCGCCGCCGTATGCGCGAGAGCGGGTCTCTTTTCGACGGGGTCGACGTGCGTGAGGTTTCGCTTGACGAGGATTATAAGCTGCCGCGGCCTCTTGCCGTCGGCGATACCGTTTATCTTGTGACAATCGGTAAGGAGGGCGTGGTTACCGCTCTCGCCGATAAGGCGGGATTAATCTCGGTTACCTCGGGAGTATTTAAGACGAAGCTCCCCGAGAGCAAGCTGCGCCTTGTTGAGGGCGATGTTAAATTCCGCCGCCGCGACGAGCCGAAGAAGCCTACGGGCGAGGGAAAGGTCAAGAAGAGCATCGCCTCTACCTTCAGCCCCGAGATTGACGTGCGCGGAATGATAGGCGACGACGCCTGGTTTGTCGTTGATAAGTATATTGACGATGCCGTTCTTTTCGGAATGGCGAGCGTTCGTATCATACACGGAAAGGGCACGGGCGCTCTTCGCGCGGCTCTTTGGCGTTATTTTAAATCGGATAAGCGCATCAAGAGCTACCGCCACGCCGAATACGGTGCGGGCGATGCGGGCGTTACCGTGATTGAGCTTAAGCAGTAGGGGGGAAGCATGAAAACAGTTAATTTCACCACTCGGTCGCCCGCACAGGAGCTCGTTACGCTTATGAAGAACTCGAACGCCGTCAACGATGGCGTCAAGTTTGGAGACGGCTCGGTTAAGCCTGTAATGCGCGTACGCGAGCGCGGCGAGCGTATATTTATTACCTGCGAGATGGTTGGCGGAGCCTCGCGCGATAACGGCTTTATCGTCGGCACCTTCTTCCTCGGCAGAGTAAGGGAGCGCGGGGGCGAGACCTCGGTGCGCGGAATTATATTGACCGCACCGCTTTTCCACCTCATTATGCTCTCGCTTATCGGAGTTTTCATATATCAGTGTATCCGTCTCGGCGGCTTCAGCATCATTCCCGTGTGCATAGCCCTCTTTGGCTTTTTACTTATGAAAAACGAATATAAGAAGCAGGGAATTATAAAGAGATATATCGCCCGCGCGATACGCCGCCTCGATGAGAAAGAACAGTCGGAGACTTAAAAATGAAACGAAACAGATTTTTGTCATTTCTGCTTATAGCGCTTTTCCTGGTATCCTTTTTGCTTTGTGCGGTATCCTGCCTGGATATCGGAGATGACACCGAGGGGGGATTTCGCTTTGAAAGGGATAAGAGCGGTGACGGCTACGTGCTGACGGGGCGCACCGAGGACTTCAAGGGTGGAGACGTTACGCTCCCCGCAACCTACAAGGGTAAGCCCGTAACCGCGATCGGCGCGGCGGCCTTCTCCTATTTAAGCGGAAGCAACGCGCTGAGGTCGGTCACGATTCCCGACAGTGTCAAATCCATCGGCGAAAACGCCTTTGCCTATTGCACTCAATTAACGAGCGTCACCGTAGGAAACGGCGTTACGACCATCGGTAGGCACGCCTTTGACGGCTGCGCCGCTCTTGGCACCGTCAACCTTGGAAGTGGGGTAGAAATCATTGACGAGGGCGCGTTTTATCAGTGCGTTACGCTTAAGTCCATAATCCTACCCGACAGCGTTACCGAGCTTGGCGCTTATGCGTTTGCCGCGTGCTTCAGCCTTTTCGATATCCGTCTTTCGAAGAGCCTTGAAACCATCGGTGAGCAAGCCTTCTATTATTGCTCAAGTCTAATCAGCATCACGATACCCGAAAGCGTAACGTCTATTCACGTAAATGCCTTTGACAATAACGACAACATCACAAAGCTTGTAGAAATCTACAATCTTTCAACCGTTCAGCTCGACAAATCCTATCAACTCCGCGCGTGGGATATTTACACCGACACCGACGCCCAAAGTAAGCTGGAAACCACGTCCGAGGGCTTCGTTTTCTACGCGGATTCCAAAAGGTGTTATCTTATGGGATACGTCGGAACAGCTTCCAACCTCCTGCTCCCCGATAAATATCGCGGCAGAAGCTATGAGGTGCTGAATGCTAACAACAGCGACCTCGGAGGAGGAGCCTTAGAATACCTGCGCGGAATAGACAGCATCACGATCCCAAACGGCATCGAGGATCTTTCGGGCAACGTTTTCTACGGTTGCGACGTCAAGCACCTTCATCTTTCCGCAACGGTAAAGGAGCTTGACGTAGATTGGTGCGATTTGGAAAGCATTACGGTTGATGCGGGCAACCCCACGTATAAAACGATAGACGGCTTGCTTTACAAAAACGAGGAATACTGTGGCTTGACGCTTGTTCATTATCCGATGCTGAAATCCGACGTCACCGATTACACCCTTCCGTATGCCGCAGAAAACATTCGCCTGCGCGAGCTGCCCACGACACTCAACAGCTTCACCATTCCGACAAGCGTTACCAGGATTGAAACCCTTCTCTGGGATGGCACCTGTACCGTCTACTATGCGGGTACGGTAGAGCAGTGGGAAGATATGGACGGCTACTTTGACGTATCCGGTACAGTGCATTGCACCGACGGCGACTGGTCTGTTCAAAAATAATAAAAACCTAAGTCAATAGCGGCTCTTGCGCGCTCGCACTTTGAAAGGGGCTGTCGCATTTAGGCATAACCGAATAAAAAACGAGGGGTATTGTGAAAAATCACAGTACCTCTCTTAATATTATGTGTGTTTTGAGGAAATCAAGGTTGAAAACCTGCGGTTTTCCTCTTTTTATTCGTTTTTT
>JAFVQW010000015.1 GCA_017504605.1 Clostridia bacterium | reverse complement strand
GAACGGATTTAGAGCAGAAATCGTCGTTCTCCGAGCGTGAGGCGTACAAGAGTACGTCGAGCGAGGAAACGGCGATAGAATAAAAAACGAATAAAAAGAGGAAAACCGCAGGTTTTCAACCTTGATTTCCTCAAAACACACGTAATATTAAGAGAGGTACTGTGATTTTTCACAATACCCCTCGTTTTTTATTCGGTTATGCCTAAATGCGACAGCCCCACGGTTTTTATGCGCTCCTTCTTTTGTTCGCCACGTAGGACGGCAGATAGGGCACGGCGTGAATTATGAGATAGAGGATATACACGATTAAAACGCACACGGGTGTCGGGAGCGCCGCTCCTATCGGTGCAAAGAAGAAGGACGAGAGACGGAAGAACATATAGTCCGAGCCGATTTTCGAGAAATTCACCGCATTTGCTATTACCGATACGAAAAGAAGCGGGAGCGCGGGAAGGAAAAGCTCGTACCACCGCCTGACCCCGCGGAAGCTGTGGTAGCCCGAGCGGAGCATAACGAACGCAACGAAGAGCATAGTGCAGTGGTAGAACACGGTGTGAAAGCCCGCGAAGGAAATCGCGGAATAGTTCGACATAACCGTTGCGGGATATACGAAATTAACCGTAGCGCCGAGCACGCCGAGCGTGCACACGTAGCCCGATGCCGCGCGGCGAACAAGCCCGCGCCCCCATATGGCGAAGGGCATCGCGTACATAAAAACGCTACACGGATACAAGGGGAGCACGCCGCCCCACTCGAAGCTCGCGGTGCGGCCCGAGAGGGTCTCCCAGCTGATTTTAACTATCTCGAGCACGACAGCACTCGCCCAAAGCACGGCAAAGGTGATGCGGACCGCGCGCTCGCTTCTTTTCGAGAAGTATAGTCCGAGCGCTATAACGAGAGCAAGGGCGATGCCCGATATAATAAAATGAAGCGGGGTGAACATGGTTCCCGGAATTTCCGATGCGGGGGGAAGAAAGTCCTTGTGCGTGAAAAAGTTTTTGATTAAATCCGTTAGGGTCATTTCTTTCTATTCTCCTTTATTCTCTCTCGCGCGGCGCCGATAAGCCGCGGTATATAAAGATACATTAAATAGTTACCGTAAAACATCAGGACCGACTGCGCGAAAAATACGACCGCCATATAAAGAGCGGGCGAGGTGGCGGCGAAGCGGCTCCCACGGAGCGAGGGCGGCCCACACCGCAAAGATAAAAAGGCTGCAATAATAAAGCGGCACCCAGCTGTCGGGCGACTGGTGCTTATAGATGCGAAGCCCAATCTTTATAAGCTCGGCCGCGGTAATTATCAGGGCGACAAGAAAATGCACGCGGCGCACCCCGCGCTCGTCAAGCCGGCGCGAGCGCCAAATCAAAAGCGCGAAAAGCGAAAAGAAGAGCAGGACCGATATAATATGCCATATACTGAATATTCCCGCAATATCGCCCTCTTCAAATTTATCATAAAAGAACTTGATTTCCAATAGCCGAGCCTCCCTTTTTCTAAAAGCATTATACAACATTGTACTCCGAAAAGCAATAAAAAGCCGCCCCGTGTGAAATGAAATAATATTAAAATACAGACGGAGCTATTCCATACGGGTGTATTTGAGTTTATAATTAATAAAAAACGCAGGGGGCGGCTATGAACGTACAAATGCTTAACGGCTGGTATTTCTTTTGGATAATAATATCGATTGCCGTATTTATCGGCCTTTACTATCTGCTTCGCAAAAAAAGCGAGAGAGTAAAGCGTACCGTGCTCGCGGCGCTATTGTTTTTCGCGCTCGCGCTCCACTTCTTAAAGGCGCTCTTCCCGCCCTACTCGCTAAACACCGAGACGCTTTACCGCGACATATGGTTTATCAACATCTGCGCGGCTAACATCTGCCTCTTTCCCTTTCTCTTCCTCTCGAAGAGCGAAACCGCGCACGATTATATGTTCTATCTCGGAGTTCTAAGCGGAATTGCCGCAACGCTCTATCCGACAGAGCCTCTCGGCAAGGCAGACCAGATGGCAGAGCTGCTCGACGTTATCCGCTTCTACGTCCACCACGGACTTCTCTGGATAGTACCGCTTCTTATGGTAGTTCTCGGGCTTCATAAGCTCTCCTACCGCCGCACCCTTCGCGTGCTTCCCTGCTTTATGGCGGTGCTCCTTTTTATAATGGTAAATCAGGCGCTCCAGAGCGAGCTCGGCTTCGTCGCGCTTCGCGGCGACGAAATGCTCGAGATTGGCTACCGAAACAACTCCTTTATTTGGGGACCCGACGAGTCGGGGCTCGGCGATTTTCTTCTCTCGCTCTGCCCGAGCGTCTTTAAGACCGTGCCCGTCGGTGCATATGCCGGCGAGCCGAAGGTCTGGCCGTGGTTCTGGCTCTGGTGCCCTGCGGCGGTGCTGTTTATTCCGCCGTCCTTCCTTCTCTGTATGATTTTTGACGGACGCGCCTTTATCTCGGATATTCGCACTCTCGGAGCAAAAATCAGAGGAATGTTGAAACGAAAGACATAATAAAAACGGTTTTCCCAAAAGGAAAACCGTTTTTGTTATTCACCCACGGGCGCCTCTGCCCGCAGCTCGTAAAACACCTTCACGAGATTTGCGAGCTTCATAACCGTGTCGCTCGAGGTCGGCAGACAGCGGAAGATGTCCGCACCGTGCTGAATTTCAAAATACCTACCCGGCGAGAACGGTAGCGAGGCGAAGTTCGCCGTCGATACCGAAAGCGAAAAATCCTCACCGCGAAGCACTCCGTCGATGTGGAAATGCTCCCTGTCAACGCCGACCCGCGCGTGTCCCACGGGCACGAACTTACAGCAGCGGCCGTCTATCATCTGTATCTCGGCATCGGTGTAGAGCTCGTCGAGGTGCCCCTCGACGGCCTCTTTTCTTACCATATCGTATATCATACGGCTCCAGTCGGAAACGTATCTTATTTCCTCGCCGCACTCCGAGATTTTATGTAAAAAGCCGTACTTGTCGCTCTCTTCGGCATAGCCGCAGTGCTCGCAATAGATGATATTACCGTCGCGAACGCGGACCGTGTGCTCGGAGCGGCAGTGCGGGCATACGTAGAGAACGTTCTCGAGGCCCTCAATATTGCCGCCGTTCTTATACTCCACGAGCAGCTCCTCCTGCTCGCGATAGGCATCGAAGAGCATCGCCGCATCGGTGCGCTCCTTAATCTCGTCGAGTGTCGCCTCTCTCAGCTCCTCGGCCGAGAAAAGCCTAAATATATCCATATAGGTTCTGCCCGAGCGGAGACCGTCAGCCCACTTCGGCATAGCGAAATAGGTGCCCGAGGTGCGGGCCATATAGACGGGCACGCCGAGCCACTGTAAAAACTGGTAGGTCGCCGCGGGAATGGGCGTTGACAGACCGTCCTCGCACATCAGCCCCGCAGGGTATATAACGAGAATACCGCCCGCGGCGGTAACCGACTTCATAAGGTGAATATCCTTTATCGTGGTCTGGAACTGCTGCTTCGCAATAACGCCGAGGCGAGAGAGGAATTTCTTTATCGGCAGGGTGTTATAGAAGCTCTCGCTTATTACGAAGTGCATACGGCGAGAGGTGGCGCCGAAGAGGTTAACGAAGTCGTAGGCCGCCTGGTGATTTGCGATGACAACGATAGGCCCGCGCTTACCGCGCAGCTCGTTTCTTATGAACCTTCTCTTAAAGATAAACCGCGCGACAAACCCCGTGACAATCCGCGCTAAAAAATAGCAGAAGCGGCTCTGTCGAGGGGGCTGTGCGTGATGCTTTGCCTTTTCATTTTGCATATTAGCTCTCCGTTTTATCGACACTGTCACAGCTGTTTCTGTAAACGAAAAGCCGCGTGTACAGATATTCAAGAACGAAATTCAAAAGCAGCGTGACGGCGAACACTATAAAGCCGTCGACACCGCTACTCTCACACAGCTCACCGAGCACGGTGGAGACGGGAGTAAAGACCGCGTAAAAGGCGAGCACGAGAAGCATAGCCCGCGTGACGTTGCCCGCGGCGCGGAAGGTAATGCGGCGGTTGATGGTAAAGTTCCACACGACCGAGGCGATAAGCGAGATAAGGTAGGCTATCCAATAGGTCCATTTCAAAAGTCCGTAGAGAAGAAGCTGAAGTCCCACCTGGATTATTCCGGCGCTCGCCGAAACCAAGGTAAACTTCACCGCACGTATAAGCTCCTTAAAATCCTTTTTATCTGCCATAGTAGTAGTCGTCTCCTACGAAGAATTCGCGCCGTGCGGGCGAGATAACGCTACACGACGCGATTATTGTATCACAAACTCGATAAAATGTCAAGATTTTTGCAGAGTCTACCTTATACCATACTTTTCGATGATGTAATCCATATCCTTGTCGCCGCGTCCCGAGAGGCAGATAAGCACCGAGCCGCGGCCCATCTTCTTTGCGAGCTGCATAGCGTACGCGACGGCGTGCGCGCTCTCGATTGCGGGTATAATTCCCTCAAGGCGAGAGAGCTTGAAGAAGGCGTCGATGGTCTCCTCGTCACCGATAGCATCGTACCTTACCCTGCCCGCATCGCGAAGGAAGGCGTGCTCGGGGCCCGAGGACGGATAATCGAGACCGCTCGCAACCGAATACACGGGTGCGGGCTCGCCCGCCTCGTCCTTAAGCATTATGCTGTTGAAGCCGTGCATAACGCCCTCGGTGCCGTATTTTAAGCTCGCGGCGTGGTCGCCGAGCGTAGCACCGCGGCCAAGAGGCTCGATGCCGTAGATGTCAACGGGGTCGTTAAGGAAGCCCGAGAACATACCCATAGCGTTCGAGCCGCCGCCGACCGAGGCAACTACGGCATCGGGCAGCTCGCCCGTCATACCGACGAACTGCTCCCTCGCCTCAATTCCCACAACGCTCTGGAAATCGCGCACCATCATAGGAAAGGGGTGCGGGCCGACGACCGAGCCGATGCAGTATATGCTGTCCTTGTAATCGCGACTGTAGGCAAGGAAGGCGGCATCGACCGCCTCCTTTAGAGTGGCGAGCCCCTCCTTGACCTCGACGACGTTGGCGCCGAGAATTTTCATTCTCGCGACGTTCGGAGCCTGCTTCTTTATATCAACGCTTCCCATATAAATATCGCACTCAAGGCCGAAATATGCCGCCGCCGTGGCGAGTGCCACGCCGTGCTGACCCGCGCCGGTCTCGGCTATGAGCTTCTTCTTACCCATATACTTGGCGAGGAGCGCCTCGCCCATACAGTGGTTAAGCTTATGCGCGCCCGTGTGATTTAAATCCTCGCGCTTTGCATAGAGCTGAACGTTGCCGAGGCTCGTCGAGAGGCGCTCGAGGTGGGATATGGGCGTGGGTCGGCCCTGGAACTCGCGACGTATGCGGCGCAGCTCGCCGATAAAGCGCGTGGACTTACAGATAGTGAAGTAGGCCTCTGTAATCTCCTCCATAGCGCTCTTCAGCCCGCCCTCGACGTATGCACCGCCGTATTTGCCGAAATAGCCCTCGGCGTTCGGATAATTCTTAAAATAGGTATCAAAATCAATATTATTGTATTTCATCGTTTCTCTCCTTAATTTATTTTCGTCTCTCACCGTGAAATTAAATCACGCCATCGTAAAGAAAGAATTGCCATATAAGCCTCCCCAAAAAACAAAAATCGCCCGTGACAGAAAAAGCTGTCAAGGACGAATAGAACACTATCCGCGGTGCCACCCTGCTTCGCGGCATATGCCGCGCTCCTTAATGGGTACTTCATACCCCGAGCGACTTACGCGCGCTCCGTGCGTTGCAGAATACTCGGCCGAGGCCTTTGACTGCACCCTCCGCGGTCCATTTGCCAAGCAGTGTCGTACCCACCTTCCAGCGCCGTGGGCTCTCTGTGCCGTCTTCTCTTGGCTTTATCTCCGCATCAACGGTTTGTTGTGTATGAGTTTAGCACAGCGAGGGGAATTTGTCAAGTATTTTTTTAGTACAATGCAAAACCGAGGCGCCGCAAATAACAACGCCTCGGTTTTATTTGGATTTATTCAGACTTTCTACGCCGCGCCGTTCATTATAACCGCCACGATAAAGGAAATCAGTGTTCCGAGAAGGAAAAGCACCGATAGCACCGTCGCGACGATGCCGTATTTTCTCGCTGTGCCCGTGCGGTATTTTATAACGGTTGACCCGAGAGCGGTGCTGATAGAGGAAAGCACCAAATCCGCCCCGCCGAATATAATCATAAATATAAGGGCAAATGCGACGGAAAGACCGTTTCCGAGCTGCTCCGAGGTTCCCTCGAGCTCCCCGCGTACCGCGAGGGCGCTGACGAACTCGGTGAACATCACCGCATAAAGAACGAAGGCGGCGAGCGACAGTAGCAGGAATATGACGGATGCCGTCAGATGCACCACGCGTCCGGCCGTACCTTTTTTCATAAATTATCCCCCCTTTCGTATTTATTTTACCATATGGGAGAGGATATGTCAATACAGGCGCTGTGACGGGCCAAAAAACAGTTGACAAACCTAATGTGCTGTGCTATACTCATTTCAACAAAACGCAGAGGAAGGGGAAGACTATGATTTTCTGCGACGAGCTTTATTTTGAAATTAATATCTCGGGTAAAAAGGCCGAGATAAAGAAGCTTATCAGCTTTTTGACCTCGGGCGGTCTCGATGAATTCTTCGAGATTTCCGAGGACTATATATGCCGCGACGACTATTTTGACGAGGCCGCCGACACCGACGAGTGCTCGGTAGTATTTACCAACGACGACCTCGGAATCGAGATTGACGAGCTCGACAGCGACGACTTCTTAGAGGCGTTCTGCCGCGCGGCGAGAAATCTCGATGCCCGCGGGCGTATATACGATGCCGAGGACGAGGAATACGCCTTCGTCAGCCGCGAGGGCGACCCGTATTACCTTAACGCCGATAAAATCGAGCTCTTTAACGACGAGCTCGACGAGCGGGCGCGCGAGGAAGAGGCCGACGAGGAATAGCCTCGGGCATCTTGACATAACAGAAAACGGACGAGGAAATTTCCTCGTCCGTTTTGATTTTGTTAATTTGCTTCGGGAAGTGGGAAAAACGACGCGCCTATCTCCTCTACGTCGTAGAAGAAGACATACGCAACGAAGGAGGCATCACCATCGGAGGGCTGCGTTATATAGACTATTCTGCCCTCGGCATCGAAGACGAGAATTATTCCCTCATCGTTAACGTAGGCATTCTTCTCCTCATCGTACGTGAAGTCGGAATATTGACCCTTGTATGCGCTAAGGTCGGTGGCAAAGGAGAGTAAGAGGAACTCCTCCTCGCTCGAGGCAATTCTATCTACCTCTCCGTGGTCGCCCCGCATATATATCCAATATCCGTCGCTCTCTTTTCTGGCGTACATGCCGACGACCGAATAGTCTTGCTGGTGAACCTGATAATAAACAACGTCACCAAGTCTCTCAAATACGCGAGACGTATCCGTCATAATCATGGCGGGGTAGGAGTAAACGTCAAGCTCGGCAATGCTGTACGCATCGGGAAGGGTCATAGCCGCATCGAAGCCCGCACCGTCCACCTCGTAGCCGATTGTCGTCGTGCCCCAATCGTAGAACTCCCAGACGGCGTTGGAGGTTACCTCATAAAAGCCCTCTTCGTCAACGATATACATAACTATATCGCAGGTAACGGTGTCAATCAAGCCCTCCTCCGAGAACTTAATACGGCAATTCTTGAACACGGTATCGACGAATATTCCGCCGCCCGCGCTCTCAAGAGATATGCTCTCGGGTGCTACGTACATTCCGCTCTCGTCATCAAAGGTGAAGCTCTCGCGCTGCTCGATAAGCCCCATAACGATAGCCATATAGGGAAGAGAGGTTTCCTTGTACTCGTCAAAGAAGTAATAGAAGTCGTTATAATACCATTCGCCCGTATCCTTAAACCAGGTGTCAATTCTGATACCCTCGGCGGTCTGCTGCGCCCGCTCGCGAGTCAACATAACTCCCTCGGGCGTGTAGTTCGTAGCGTAAATGTCAACGGTCACGTTCTTGTAGAGCTCCTCGGCAATAGCGGCAAGCCACTCGTCCTCGGTAACCTCGCCGTTAAATTCCTTCTCAACCGTGGCACCGCAGCCGGCGGTGTCGCACACGCCGTCACCGTCGTTATCGACGTGCTCGGTGCAGGGCGGGGTCTCGGGCTCCACGGACTCGTTACAGCCCTCGGTGTCACACACGCCGTCACCGTCGTTATCGACGTGCTCGGTGCAGGGCGGGGTCTCGGGCTCTACAGGCTCGTTACAGCCCTCGGTGTCACACACGCCGTCACCGTCGTTATCGACGTGCTCGGTGCAGGGCGGGGTCTCAGGCTCCACGGGCTCGTTACAGCCCTCGGTGTCACACACGCCGTCGCCGTCGTTATCGACGTGCTCGGTGCAGGGCGGGGTCTCGGGCTCTACAGGCTCGTTACAGCCCTCGGTGTCGCACACGCCGTCACCGTCGTTATCGACGTGCTCGGTACAGGACGGAGCCTTGGGCTCCACGGGCTCGTTACAGCCCTCGGTGTCACACACGCCGTCGCCGTCGTTATCGACGTGCTCGGTACAAGGGGTGGTCGCGGGCCCCTCGGGCGCATCACAGGATGCGAGCACGAGCAGGGCGCCTATACATAAAGAAAATACTACTAAAAGTGCAAATAGCTTTTTCATATCCTTCTCCTTGGCTTTTTCTTTCATTCTATCACAGAAAAATTCCAAAGGCAAGTGCTTTTTCCCAATTTATCCGAAAATAAGATTTACCGCCACGGTAAGAATAAATCCGAGCGCCGTCGGGCAGAAAAGCGAAAGGAGGGTGGTCCTTACACTGCGCGTCTCGCGCCATACCGAGATAAGCGAGGTCGAGCAGGGCCAGTGCATAAGCGAAAAAATAATAACGCACGCGGCGCGCGTTGTATCCCAGCCATTAGCGAGGAGCACCTCGCCGATGCTCGCCGTACCGAGTGCCTCGGCAATTCCCACACCCGAGTAGCCTATTACCGCGAGCGGCAGAACAATCTCGTTTGCGGGGAAGCCGAGAATAAAGGCCGTCAGCATAACTCCGTCCATGCCCATAAGCCGCCCGAGCGGGTCGAGAAAGCCCGTGATATGATAAAATATCGGCACGCCCCCCGCCCGAAGCGTAATGAGGAGCCATATAAGAAGCCCCGCGGGAGCGGCAACCGTCACGGCGCGGCCGAGCACGTAGAGCGTTCTGTCAAGGAAGGAGCGCACAAGAACGCCCGCGACGTTCGGCGTGCGGAAGGGCGGCATCTCAATAGTGAAAAAGGAGCTCTCTCCCCTGTACGCCGTGCGCGAGAGAATAAAGGTTAAAAGGAAGGTGGCGAGCACCCCGAGGATAATAACGAGAAGCAGAGACGCGGCCGATATAAGCGAGCCGAGAAGGCCGCCCGAGGCGGCGAAAAAGCAGCCGATGAGTAAAATCACCGTCGGAAAGCGGCCGTTACAGGGCATCAGCGAGTTGGTTACGATAGCAAGAGCGCGCTCGCGCGGAGAATCTATAATTCGACAGCCCACTATCCCCGCCGCGTTGCAGCCGAGCCCCATACACATCGTAAGAGACTGCTTACCGCACGCACCGACGCATCGGAACGGGCGGTCGAGGTTATACGCCACGCGCGGCAGAAGGCCCACGTCCTCAAGCAGTGTGAAGAGCGGAAAAAAGATAGCCATAGGCGGCAACATCACCGACACCACCTCGGCAAGCACGGTATAAACGCCGTCGAGAAGCGCCCCGCGAAGCCAGGACGGCGCCCCGAGACTGTCGAAGATAAAATAAAGCCCGCCGCCGAGCGCATCGAAGGCAAGGCCGAGCCAGCGCGACGGATAGTTAGCAAGCGTTACGGTGATAAAGAGAACGAGAAAGAGAAGCGCGAGCATCACGGGATAGGCGCTGATTTTCCCCGTCAGTATTTTATCGAGGGGCGAGAGCGCCTCTCGCCGTCTCTTCTCTGTCCTGACCGCGCGGGCGAGCTCGCCGCTACGGACAATCAGCCCCTCGGCCAAAGACTCGGCAAAGGCCTCGGGAGTAACGCCGTTTGTAAGCAATTGTTTACGCGCACACTCGAGCGCCGCGAGGACGGCCCCGTCCTCCTCGGGCGGGTAGCCGAGATATTTCTCGGCCGCCCCGACGGGCGCGCCCTCGAGCAGCTTTGCCGCTATGTATCTGTGTGCCCCGAGCACCTCGCCCCCTCGGGCGAGCGCGACCGCTATGCCCTCGGCTTCTTCACACGGTACGCTCGTATCGGGTGCGCTTGCCTCTCTCCCGACGGTCTCGGCGAGAGTCGCGAGGAGCACGCCGAGCGTGCGCTTTTTCTTCGCGACGACGGGCACCACGGGCACGCCGAGCCGCTCCTCGAGGGCGGCGAAGTCTATGCTTATTCCCCGCCGCTCGGCCTCGTCGCACAGGTTTACCGCCACCACGGTGCGCCGCGATACCCCGATTACACCGAGGGCGAGCGCGAGACTGCGCTCGAGCGCCGTCGCATCGCAAACGACAAGCGTAATATCGCAGCCGCCGAAGGCTATATAGTCGGCCGCCACCCGCTCCTCGGGCGATGCGGGATACATAGAATAGGTTCCCGGGATATCCACGAGGGTATATTTTTCCCCGCGGTAGGTAATGCTCCCCTCGGCGCACTTGACGGTCTTCCCCGCCCAGTTGCCAGTATGCTGGTTTAGGCCCGAGAGCGCGTTAAAAAGCGTGCTCTTACCGACGTTCGGGTTACCCGCGAGGGCAATCCTGTATCCCCCGCCCTCCCCGACACGAAAATCCAAATCCGCGCGCGCCGCACCGAGCCCGCTTTCCCTGCCCGACAATCCCATAATCCTCGCCCCCAAAGAAAAAATTAATCAACCACGATGTTCCCGCCGTCGCACCCGCGCACCGCGATAACCGCCCCGCGCACGAAATACGCCTTCGGGTCGCCGAGGGGGCTTATGCCTATGCATCTGACCTCTCCCCCGGGCGCAAAGCCGAGGTCGATAAGTCTATGCCTTATCGCCCCGCCCACCCGTAGCTCTCTTATAACACAACTCTCCCCGAGCAAAAGCTCGGAGAGCCTTTTTCCCTTTTCTTCCATTCTTTCACCTCCGAGGGCTCCCCCTCCCTTTCATTATATTTAGGAGCCGAATTTCCGCTACAAAAAAAGCAGGCACGGAAATCCGTGCCTGCAATAACAATCAGATGTTGTATTTTGCTTTGTATTCGTTATACTTCCGGTCGAAGCTCTCGCTTCCCTCCTTTATCTCGGAGAGGTACTTATGCATATCGAGAGCGTCGTAGGTCGAAATCTCGATTACACAGCCCGCGATGTTGGAGCAGTGGTCGGACACGCGCTCGAAGTTGGTGAGCATATCCGAGAGTATAAAGCCGTGCTCAATCGTGCACTCGCTCTTCTGAAGTCGGAGCACGTGGTTGAGCTTGATTTTATCGCGAAGGTCGTCGACAACCTGCTCAAGCGGCTCAATGTCCGCCGCACGGCCGAGGTCGTTGTCAAGGAGCGCCGCCGTGGTGTTGGTGACAATCTCGCGTATCGCCGAGCGGAGCACCTGCATCTCGAGGGTTGCCTGAGAGGAGAAGCTGATTTTCTTATCCCTCATCTCCTCGGCGCTCTCGAGAATATTTACCGCGTGGTCGGAAATTCGCTCGAGGTCTCCGATGATGTGGAGCAGCTTCGTAATCTGGCGCGAGTCGCTCTCGGAGAGCTCGCAGGTCGAAAGCCTTACAAGATAGGAGCCAAGGGTGTCCTCGAGCACGTCGGCCCGACCCTCGAGCTCGCGGATTTTGTCGGCCCGCTTCACGTCGTACTCCTCAAAGAGGGTAAGCGAATCAAGCAGAGCCGCGCTCGAAATCTCGGCCATGCTGTGCGTTACCTGAGTAGCACGCTCAACCGCAATGGTGGGAGTCTCGAAAAGTCGCTCGTCAAGGAGGCTGACCGTCTCGGCCTCGCCCTTCTTTTCTCTTACCGAAATATGCGCGAGCCTCTCAAGCTGGCGATAGAAGGGAGCCATAATCAGAACGCTGATAAGCTTAAAGAGGGTGTGCACGAGTGCAACGTCCCACATATTTACAACCTCTCTTAAGAAGGAGAAGGTAAATATCGCGTTGAGGATATAGAAAACCGAAAGCACGACCACAACGCCGATGATGTTAAAGTAGAGGTGGATAAGCGCCGCACGCTTACCGTTCTTGTTAGCACCGAGCGAGGAGAGAAGTGCGGTAACGCAGGTACCGATGTTCTGTCCCATAATAATCGGAATAGCCGCGCCGAAGGTGATGGCACCCGTGGTGGTGAGCGCCTGAAGAATACCGACCGAGGCAGACGAGGACTGCACGATAGCGGTAAGCACAAGACCCGCGAGAATACCGAGCAGGGGATGCTCGAACATCACGAGAATATCGCTAAAGCCCGAGGCGGGGTCCTTAAGAGGCCCGACCGAGTCGCCCATCATGCTCATACCCACCATAAGCACGGCGAAGCCGAGGAGAATGGTGCCGAGGTCCTTACGCTTTCCGCGCTTCGAGAACATAATAAGGCAGATGCCGATAACCGCGAGAATGGGCATCCAGGCATCGGGCTTCAGCCACTCGAGCATGGATGCGGCGCTCGCGCCGTCCCCGCCGATGCCGTTTAAGCCTGTAATCCAAGCGGTAACCGCCGTACCAACGTTCGCACCCATAATTACGCCGACCGACTGGAGAAGGGTCATCGTGCCCGAGTTAACGAAGCCGACCACCATAACCGTCGTTGCCGACGAGGACTGAATAATTGCCGTAACGGCGAGTCCGAGAAGAAATCCCTTGAAGGGATTAGAGGTCATTTTTCCAAGCGTTGCCTTAAGGCTGTTACCCGCGCTCTTCTTAAGACCGTCACCCATAACCTCCATTCCGTAGAGGAAGAGGGCGAGGCCGCAAAGGAGCGTCAGGACGTGAGTAATACCGAATTTCTCGGCGCCCGAGGCAAGCATAAATCCAAAATTATTCATAAAAGTGTCCTTTTTTTAAAATTAATAGCCACCTCTATTTTACAACACAGAGGCTCTAAATGCAACACCTTTTATGTTAAATCGAGGTAAAAACGAGCGCCAAGGAATTCTTGACGCCCGTTTTGTAAATATTCATTTGCCTTTAGTCCTTCGAAAACTCAATGCTGACGGTCGTGCCGCGCCCGAGCTCGCTCGATAGCGAGAGGGCCGCCTTGTGATACATCGCGCCGTGCTTGACTATCGATAGGCCGAGTCCCGTGCCGCCGATATTCTTCGAGTGGCTCTTGTCAACGCGGTAGAAGCGCTCGAAAACGCGCCCCTCGGCATCCTTCGGAATTCCGACACCGTCGTCCGAGACCGAAACGCGCACCGCGTTCTCGCCCTCCTTCACCGTAACGCCGACGTGTCCGCCGCGCGAGTTGTATTTTATTCCGTTATCGACAAGGTTATAGAGCATCTCCTCAACAATCTGTCGGTTGCCGGGGACGGTAGCCTCGTCTCCGCTTACTTCGAGGGTAATTCCCTCCTCGCTCGCGAGATATTCGAGCCGCTCCGCGACGTCGTGCGCGAGCTCTAAGAGCGGTACGCCGCCCTCGTCGTAGGGCATCTCGGCGCCGTCGAGCTGTGTCAGTCTTATTATATCGCCGACAAGAGTGATAAGCCGTTGCGCCTCCTTATACACGCTCCCCGCGAAGCGCCGCGCATCCTCGCCCTCGGCAATTCCGTCGCGGATAAGCTCGGCAAAGCCCGAGATAGAGGTAAGCGGAGTTTTTAGTTCGTGAGAGATATTCGAGGTGAACTCGCGTCTCAGTGTCTCACGCTGCTCCTTCTCGGTGTCGTCTATGATAACTATAACCGCGCCCGAGGCCGCGTCACCGTTTTTCACGGGGGTGACGAGAATTCCGTAATGCTTGTCTCCGAGGGAGAGCGTGTCGTAGCCGTTCTCGCCGCCGAGCGCCTTAAGTATTGCCGCGCGGAAGCCCTCGGAGTTGTTCCTTTGCAGAATATTCCTCGGCGTTCCCTCTCCGATGCCCAAAATGTCGCCCGCGCTCTTATTGTACGAGAGAATATCAAGGCTTTGATTGATAACGACCATTCCCTCGGACATATTATCGGTTATCGAGCGGAATTCAGCCTCGCCGCGGCGCAGCTCGCTAATCTGCCTCGCGATTTTTCTGTTCTGCTCGGCAAGGCGTGCCGCGACGGGCTTCAGCTCGTCGTATATTTTCGCCCCCTCGGGATTGTCGAGGTCGAGCTCGTTAATCGGGCGCACTATACTGTGCGAGAGCTTCGTAGCCACGGCGAATGCAATCAGAAGCACGAGCAGGAATAGAATAATTGCGGGGGTTATTACGTTGAGAAGCATATCCGCCGCCGAGTAGTGCTCGGTCGAAACGCGCACGATGCTGCCGTCGTCAAGCCTCTCGGAAAGATATGCAACGCGCCGACCGGGAGCGCCCGAATAGCGCACGTCAAAGCCCTCGCCCGAGGCGAGCGCCTCCCTTACCTCCGGCAGGTGTGCCTGGTTCTCAGCCCCCGCGAGGTCCTCTCCGAGAAGGCTGTCAAAGACCACCGTGCCGTCGGGCATAATGCGCGTTATGCGCACGCCCTCTATATCGAGGCCGAGAAGATAGCTCTCGCCGTATTCGTCAAAGCCGCTCCGCACGTACTCGCACTCGCGGTGCAGCTCGTCGATAACGAGCCTATCATAGCTGTTATAGGTAATCCCGAAGGAGAGCAAAACCGCCGCAAGGAGCACCGCCACGGCGGTAAAAAATATGCTCTTGAAGATTTTAAAGGTCATATTTTACCTCTTAGTCGCGGGCTATCTTATATCCGACGCCTCTTACGGTCTCGATAAGCGAGCCCGCCTCGCCGAGCTTCTGACGGAGCGTTCTTATATGCACGTCAACCGTGCGGTTCTCGCCGTCGAAGTCGTAGTCCCACACCTCGCGAAGTATCTGGTCGCGGTCGAGCACCGTGCCTCTGTTGCGAAGAAGCAGGGTGAGCAGCTCGAACTCCTTGTAGGTAAGCGCAACGCTCTCACCGAGAACGCTAACCGTATGCTCCTTCACCGATACGCGAAGGGCTCCCACGGCGTACTCGTCGGGCGTAGTCTGCACGGCGCCCGAGCGGCGGAGCACCGCCTTTACCCTCGCGACGAGCTCCATAACGCCGAAGGGCTTCACGATATAGTCGTCGGCGCCGCCGTCGAGGGCGCGCACCTTGTCAAACTCCGAGCCCTTGGCCGTGAGCATTATCACGGGGATTGCCGAGGTTGCGGCATCGGCCTTCAGCCTCGCGAGAACCGCGAAGCCGTCCTCCTCGGGAAGCATTATGTCAAGCAGAATAAGCTCGGGAACTCTCTCGCGCATAGCCTCCCACATCTCGGAGGGCACAGCGAAGCCGCGCGCGGGGCTTCCCGTCTTCTCAAGCGAGTAGCATACGAGCTCGCGTATGCTCTCGTCGTCCTCAAGCAAATAAATCATTTCGCATACCCCGCAATCTCCCCGACCGAGCCGAGAATATATTTAGGTCTGTAGGGGAAGCGCTGGAGCGTGTCTCTGTCGGTAACGCCCGAGAGCACGAGAACGGTATCAATCTCGCTCTCTATTCCCGCTATAATATCGGTATCCATTCTGTCGCCGATGAGCGCCGCATCTGCCCTGTGGCAGTTAAGTCGCTTAAGCGCGTGGCGCATCATAAGCGGGTTCGGCTTGCCGACGAAGTAGGCGCTCCTTCCCGTCGTCATCTCAACGGGAGATATAAGCGCACGGCAGGCGGGTATTATTCCGTTCTCCGAGGGGCTCGTGAGGTCGCTGTTCGTGCCTATGAGCTTCGCTCCGTTCATAACGAGCCGCACGGCTCTCTCAATCTTCTCGTAGCTTAGGGACTTCGTCTCGCCGAAGACGACGTAGTCGGGGCTGACGTCGTTCATGCTGAAGCCGGCCTCGTAGAGCGCATAGGTAAGCCCGGGCTCGCCGATTACGTAAACCGAGCCGCCCTCGCACTGGCTTTTAAGGAAGGATGCCGTCGCGAGCGCGCTCGTGTAAAAATGCTCCTCGCCGACCGAGAGACCCATTCTCCCGAGCTTCTGCGCGAGCTCTCTCGGAGAGCGCTCGGAGGAGTTGGTCAGGAAAAGAAAGCTCTTTCCCTCGCCCTCAAGCCATTCGACGAATTCCTTAACGCCGGGAATAATTCTGTTGCCGTGATAGATGACGCCGTCCATATCGCATATGAAGGCGCTCTTCGCTCTGATTTGCTCAATGCTCTTATCCATTTCGTTCTCCTTAAAGAAGTCTCTGTCGGTTTATTTCGAGGGTGAAGGTGAGGCCGAGCCTCTCTGCCGCCTTGCGGCACATAACCATTCGCCCGAGGAAAATCTCGAAGTAATCCATCACCGAGCCGATGCCGACGTCAACCGTGAGAATAAGCGCGAGGGTCTTTTTTTCGGTGTCGAGCAGAACCTCGGATTTTTCTACCGAATAATTCACCCTGTCGTGAATATCGAAGGTCGTGGCATCGGTATTTCTCACACGGCTTCGGCGCACGTCGGTCTTATCGGCGAGAATGAGCGCCGCCGCTATCGGATTGACGGCAACCCCCGTGCCCTCGTCGTGATTGCCTATGGCGCTGACGATGTCGGCTATGTCCTCGGCGGGCATACCGAGCCTGTCGAGAAGACGGAAGGCGATTATCGCCCCGCTTTGCGAATGGTCAACGCGGTTGACGAGGTTTCCTATATCGTGTAGGAAGCCCGCGATTTTGGCAAGCTCCACCGTGTGCCCGTCGTAGCCGAGGCGAGAGAGAATATCCGCCGCCACCTCTGCCGCGTGCGTAACGTGGGCGAAGCTGTGCTCGGTGTAGCCGAGGGCCTCGAGTGAGGCGTCAGCCGCGGAAATGTATGCTCTTATATCGGGATTGGTTCTTATCATATCGTAGCTTATCATATCAGTCTCGCTTTCATTTTAAAGCTTTTCAGGTTTATTATACAGTTTTTCGGCAAAATATTCAAGTGCAATTCGGTTATATTCGGGGCTTTTATGTAAAATTGATGTTAAAACTATATTAAAAATACTTTCGAAAAAGGCTTGACTTTTCGGCTATATTATGTTAATATATCTATTATTATATTTGGGGGTGGACAAAAATGGCAGCAATTTTTGAATACTTAGCAAGCCTCGACGTTCTATGGACTGCGCTTTTGCGCGCCCTTCTCGCACTCTTTGCGGGGGGTGTCATCGGTATGGAGCGCGGCAAGCAGGGGCGTGCGGCGGGAATGAGAACCCACATACTCGTCTGTCTCGGCTCGGCGCTTACCGCTATGATAGGCCTTTTTGCCGTGACCGAGCTCGGAACGAGCGGCGACCCGCTCCGTATCAGTGCACAGGTCGTATCGGGCATAGGCTTTCTCGGCGTCGGAACGATACTCTTAAAGGGTCGCTTCCAGATTACCGGTCTCACGACGGCGGCGGGCCTCTGGTGCGCGGCAACGATAGGCCTCGCGATAGGTGTCGGCTACTATGCGGGTGCGGCGGTAACCTTCCTCTCGGTGGTGCTCGCCATTACCATTCTTCACCGCGTTGAGTATAAGCTAACGAAGAGAAACACTCGCTTCGGAATATACGCCGAAATCAAGTCGGATAAGGACGTGCGGAAAATCGTCGACTTTATCGAGGCGAACTTCCGCAGCACCGACATTCAGGTAACGGGGCCGAGAAGCGCCACGACGGGCAACGTCGGCATTGAGGCGAACATACACGCGAAAAACGGTGAAACGCCCGACAGCATCGCTCGCGCGCTCGAGGAGCTCGACGAGGTAGTCTTTGCCCTCGAATCCATCTAAAACGCGGCTTTCGTATTTGGGTGTAACCGCAAACGAAATAATATAAGAGAGGTGCTTGTGCGCCTCTCTTTTTGCTTTGCGATTTTCCGTAGACAGATTTTGCGGTTGAAAGCCGATGGCTTTCTTTTTTGTTTTCGTTTGCTATCCTCGTTTTCTCCCTCTCGCCGTACGCCTGTACGTAGCGTAGCGGCGCTAGGGTGTTGAATGACAGTCCGGTGGACTGTCAGACCCCGAGCGTGACCGAGCCGCTGCGAGACCTTCGGGTCGAAGAACGAGAATTTCCCCTCCAAATCCGTTTGCCGCGGGCCTCTGATTGGCTTTCGTATTTGGGTGTAACCGCAAACGAAATATTGCTTTAACCTAAAACAAGAATAAAATGCCTCCGTAAAGCTAAAAATAGCAGAAACGGAGGTATTTTTTTATGAAGCATTTTATCTGCAAAAGATGCGGCAACCTCGTTGCCGCGGTAAATTACACAAGCAATCCCCTCTCCTGCTGCTCGCGGGAGATGGACGAGCTGACACCGAAGGCCGACGCCGACAAGGCCAAGCACCTGCCGAAAATCACGGTAAAGGGCAACACGGTAAGCGTGAAGGTCGGCGAGGACAGCTCGCCTCACCCGCAGCTGCCCGAGCACTTCGTAGAGTGGGTATGCCTCGTCACCGACAGGGGCAGTCAGCGAAAAATGCTCCCCCCGAGCGGCAAGCCCGAGGTCACCTTCGCCCTCACCGAGGGCGAGCGCCCGATAAACGCCTTTGCATATTGCAATATGCACGGGCTTTGGGTCAGCGGTACGGCGGAATAGTCTTATATCAAAAAGGGGCTGTCGCATTTAGGCATAACCGAATAAAAAACGAGGGGTATTGTGAAAAATCACAGTACCTCTCTTAATATTATGTGTGTTTTGAGGAAATCAAGGTTGAAAACCTGCGGTTTTCCTCTTTTTATTCGTTTT
>JAFVQW010000014.1 GCA_017504605.1 Clostridia bacterium | reverse complement strand
TTATTCTACCTCCGTTCTCTCCCTCTCGACGTATGCTTATACGCCTTCGGGCAGAGAACGAAGATTTCTGCTCTAAATCCGTTCGCCCCGAGGTTCTGTCTCATCAAAAATTCACCGAATTTATATCTCTCGCCTAATTATCTCGCATTTCGCTTTGATTTTATTGAATTTTTAATGAGACAGCCCCTTTTGTGTTTTCGGCTGTGCCAAAATATCGAAGCCCTACTTTTCGAGAGACATCATCATATCTACTCTCACTTGATGCCGTCCGCCCTCAAACTCCGCGCCGAGGAAGGCATCGATAATATCGGTGGCGAGGCAAACGCCTATAACCCTCGCGCCGAGGCAGAGCAGGTTTGCATCGTTATGCGCGCGTGTCATTCTCGCGGAATAGGTGTCGGAGCAGAGCGCCGCCCTGATACCCTTATGCTTGTTCGCACACATAGACATACCTATACCCGTGCCGCAAATAAGAATACCGAAGCTGCCGTGGAGGTCTTCCTGAACCCTCGTGCATACCGCATCGGCAAACTCGGGGTAGTGACAGGAGGCGCTCGACGTAGTACCGCAGTCGATTACCTCGTAGCCCTTTTCCTTTAAGTAAGGAATTACGGTTTGCTTAAGCTCGTAGCCTGCGCTGTCAGCGCCGATAAAAATTTTTCTCTTTTCCATATCTTACTCCTAAACGGTTATTTATCACTTTGTGTGCCGAGGCGCTCGAGCCTCTCGCGCTCTGCCTGAGGCATACGGAGATAGGTGGGTGAAAGCGAGAGGTCGCTCACTGCCAGCCCCGCCTCGTACAGTCTGTATCCCACTCTGGCAACCGAGGCCGCGCTTTGCAGCCTTAGCCCCTCGGGCACAGAGGCGAGCGTGACACCGAGAGAGGTAAGGGTAGCGTGTGCAAGCGTATAGCCGTCACCGACAAGATATATCCTGCCCTCGCCGAGTGCGAGAAGCCTCGTCGCGAGCTCGGTAAGAGGCAGCGCCTCGTCGGGGCCGAGGCGTGTAACGCCGTCCGCCGTTGACTTAAATATAGCGGTATAAACCTGTGAGCGCCTCGCATCCATCACAGGAACGATATAGCCGTCAAGTCCCGCGAGGTTCTCCGCGAGAGCCTCGAGCGTTGAGACCGCGGCACAGGGGGTATTGCTGCCAAACGCGAGCCCCTTGACGACCGATGCGCCTATCCTGACACCCGTAAAGGAGCCGGGGCCGACCGACACTGCATAGAGGTCAATATCCGAGAAGGAGAGCCCGAGGCTCGCGAGGATATTCTCCGCCATGGGAAGGAGCAGCTCGCTCTGTGTCCGCCCGTTATCAATGCTGTAAAGGGCGAGGGCGTGTTCATTTTCACACACGGCAACCGTGGCAACGCGCGCGGTGCTGTCAAACGCCAAAATCTTCATTTTCTTACTCACAATTCCGTAGCCTTGTAAAGTAAAGGTTACATTTTATTCGGTGATTTCTATAATTCTTTCGTTTTCGTCCCTTGCTGTACGGGAGATTTTTACGTAGATGGCTCCCTCGGGAATTTCGCCCGCTATGCGCTCGCTCCACTCGACGAGAATGTAGCCGCGTCTGGCGAGGTAATCGTCGTACCCGATAGAATATAGGTCGTCCTCGTTGGAAATTCTGTAAAGGTCAAAGTGGAATATCGAGGCCTCGCCAAGATATTCGTTGACGACGGTATATGTCGGGCTCTTAACCGTACTGATGCCGAAATAGGAGGCGAAGCCGCGCACGAATGCGGTCTTTCCCACCCCCATCTCGCCCATAAGAGCGATATAGGCACTCTCGCGCCCTAAGGTGGCGAGCCGCTCGGCAAGGCCGCGGGCGACCTGCTCTGTCCCCTCGGTGCTTGATACGTTATAGGTCATTTTTCTATTTCCTTTAGATAGTTTTCCCACCCCTCGCCAAGAGTTAGGGCAAGGATTTTTCGGTACTCCGAGGCACGCTCGGAGAGCACGCGGTCAGAGACACTCTTACGAACGGCGCGAATAAGCGTGTTCTTCGGCGTGTCGGTAGGGTCGGTAAGCTCGAGCGCCGATACCTCGTAGCCGAGGGAATAGAGGCGGTAGGAGCGTATAGCATCTGTCAGCACCTCTGCGAGCTTATTTTTTAGGTGCGGGTGTCGGGTAACGAAGTCAAGGCTCGGCATATCCAGCTTATCCGTAAGATACCTGTGACAGCAGGGCGTTGAGAGTATTACCTGAGCCCCGAGAGCGGCGGCGGTGTCGATAACTATATCGGTCGCAATATCACACGCGTGAAGCGAAACGACGAGGTCGGGGGTAACACCCTGCGGCGTGTTGCGCACGTCGTCGCAGACGAATTTCATACCCGAGAAGCCGAGCCTCTCCGCGAGCTCCCGACACCAGAGAATGACGTCGCGCTTCATATCTATACAGAGCATATTTACCTCTCTGTGGCAGAGCGCGGTCAGGTAATAGTAAACCGCGAAGCTGAGATAGCTCTTGCCGCAGCAGAGGTCGTAGACGGTAAGCGGGCCCTCGCCCTTAAGTGAGGGATAAATGTCGGCTATATGCTCGAGAAAGCGGTTGATTTGTCTGTATTTTCCCTGCTTCTTGTCGTGCACGCGGCCGTTTTTATCAGAGATGCCGAGCCCGATAAGGAAGGGCTCGCTCTCCTTAACAATGCGATTTTTCGCGGCATCGAGCGCTTCGGCGGCGCTCTCGAAGGGCTCGCCCTCGCCGACGAGGCGGCGGGACAGGCGCTCGGCACCGAGAAGTGCCTCCTTGCCCGACGAGGAAATTTTCCATTCGCATTCGCCTACGGTTGTGATGAGGTTTGCCTGCTTGTATTCTGCAAGAAGCTCACCGACGTATCCGTCAAGCATATCCTCTTTGATATTTTTGTGTGAAACGGTATTGCCGGGGAGCGAGAGCTCGAAGGCCATAAATTTCTGCCCTCTGTGCGCGACGAGCCTACCCGAGATTTTCGTGATTTCACTGCCGCGCGGGCGGGAAAACACGAGCTTTTTTATAACCTCTTTGCCGAAGGCGTCGTGAACGAGGCGTACGAGCTCATTCGCCCTTGTCATCATTTGTCTCCTTTTTCTTACCGAAGGAAAGCTTGTTCTCCGTGCCAAGGGAGATGCGGCGAAGATTTTCTCTGTGGCAGACAACAATAATTATCGCGAGGATAACCGCCGACAGGGTGATAAGTCCCGGTGTTTTTAAGGAAAACATACCGAAATAGCCCGTGAGAACTATCGGGTAGAGGAAGGCAACCGACACCGAGCCGAGAGACATAAATTTAGAAATACGGATTATGAGGAAGAAGATAACGAGGAGAATGGCGAAGCAAACGGGAGAAAGAATGAGAGCCGTAGCAGCGGTGACGAGCACGCCCTTACCGCCGCGGAACTTATAGTATATCGGGAATATGTGACCGAGCACGGCGAAAAGTCCCGCCACGTAGCAATACTCGCCGAGCGATACACCGCCGACGTAGCTGAAGCCGAAGACGGCACCCGCGAGGAAAACGGCGACCGCCGTCTTTAATACGTCGCCGACTGCTGTGAGTGCGGCCGCGCGCCCGCCGTAGTTACGGAGCATATTCGTCATACCCGCGTTTCCGCTGCCCTTGGTGCGCACGTCCTCGCCGTAGAGCAGGCGGGAGACGATTATCGCGGAATTAATGCTGCCGAGAAGATAGGCGGCAACGAGCACGAGAAAAAGCGCGCCGAAATAAGCGGGAGCGGGAACGCCGCTCGGAAAAATGGAATATATAAGTCCCGAATTTAAAATCATAGTAATACCTCCGCCAGGCGTGCAGCTTGGATTTTCACACGCCGTAACATAACAATTATACTACAGAGGTTACCCAAAGTCAAGATTGCTTTTTTTATTCGCGTGTGATAAAATATATATATGAGAAACGGCTGAGGTGTAAAAATGAGCAAAGAGCTGATAAAAAAATTCTTTGGTAAGGAAAAAATAGAATATTTCGCGGTGCTCGATTACCGCTCGGTAAGAGAGAGCGCCCCCGAGATTATGGAGAGGGAGAGCTTTACGCCGAGGAGCGTTATAGTATTCCTTATGCCGTACTACACGGGTGAGGGAATAAATCTGTCCTCCTACGCCGTATCGCTCGACTATCATATAGCGCTCAGGGGCGTATGCCGCCGTCTTGCCGAGGCGCTTGCCACCGCTTATCCGAATATGCACGCCCGCGCCTACGGAGACCATAGCCCGATTGACGAGCGGCACGCGGCGGTAATCGGCGGTCTTGGCGTTTTCGGCGACTCGGGGCTTATCATAAATGAAAAATACGGCACCTACGTTTTCATCGGCGACCTCGTCACCGATATTGACCCGTCGGCCCTCGGAGCTATGGAGCCGACAGAGCCCCGCGGCTGTATCCACTGCGGCGCCTGTGAGGCCGCCTGCCCTACGGGCGTGCTTCGCGGCTCGGGAGAGGATTGCCTGTCTGCGCTCACACAGAAAAAGGGAGCATTAACCGAGCGCGAGGAGAGCTATATTCGCCTCGGCGGATACGTATTCGGTTGTGACGAGTGCCAGCGCGCCTGTCCATATAACCGCGCTCCTAAAATGACCCCCGTGCCGTTTTTTTATCGCGAGCGCATACCCGCGCTCTCGCGCGAGATACTCGACGGAATGGGGAGGGAGGAGCTTTCCCGCCGTGCCTTCGGCTGGCGCGGGCGCAGGCTTCTTGAGAGAAACCTGGAAATACTTAAATAGAAAAAGCGCACTGCCTCGGCAGTGCGCTCGGGGCGAACGGATTTAGAGCAGAAATCTTTCATCAGTCTCGCCTGCGGGCTCGGTCACGCTCGGGGTCTGACAGTCCACCGGACTGTCATTCAATACCCTCGCGCCGCTTCGCTACCCGAAGGCGTATAAGCATACGTCGAGAGGGAGAGAACGGAGGTAGAATAAAAAACGAATAGAAAAGAGGAAAACCGCAGGTTTTCAACCTTGATTTCCTCAAAACACACATAATATTAAGAGAGGTACTGTGATTTTTCACAATACC
>JAFVQW010000013.1 GCA_017504605.1 Clostridia bacterium | reverse complement strand
CTATACCCCATTTCCCGCCAACGGGTAATCAGCTCGGGCAAAATCCTTACGTTCGTCTCGGACGTCGGGTGAAGGAGCAAAATCGCTCCGTCGTGCGTGTTTTCCAAGAGGCGCTTAAGGGACCTTTCGGGGTCGGGCTGCCTTGAATTGTCCCAGTCGTCGTGCGAGAGGCTCCAAAACACCGTCTTATACCCTGCCTCCTCTGCCGTAATAACGGTGCGCGGGCTGTATCTGCCCTCGGGAAATCTGAAGTACGGTGCAACGCTTACCCCTGTTTTTTCGAGACACAGCTCGTCAAGAAAGTGTAGGTTTGCAATCATTTCCTCCTCGGTCAAGGTAGTCATATCCTTATGATTTTTAATGTGATTGCAAACGAGGTGCCCCTCGGCGCCCATTCGCCTGATTAAATCGGGATTTTTTAAAACAATATTCTTCAGTATGAAAAAGGCGGCGGGGACGCCGTTATCCCGAAGAATATCGAGAATTTTCTCGACGTTACCGTTTTCATACCCCGCATCAAAGGTCAGATATATTCTTTTTTCTCCCTCGCGACCGACAAAATAACCGCCGTGTTGGCTTATGAATTCGGCATCGGACGGAAATGTTGGTCGCTCTGCTCCGTTTCTTTTATAGTACCAGCAGCGCGCCGTGTTATCGATAGGCTCTGCGGCAAAGATTAAGAGCGAAAATATGAGTGAGAAAAGGGCGACGAGCGCCGCAAAATTCAAATATTTTCTTTTCATAAATACCCCCACGGATAGTTTGACACCGAGTGGGATAATAATTTGAAGCATTTATTAGTAAAAAAGGCATAAAAAACGCGTGAGCATCCGTATGGATAGTCACGCGTTAATTAATTACTTATACTTGCGCTTGCGAGCCGCCTCAGACTTCTTCTTGCGCTTTACGCTGGGCTTCTCATAATGCTCTCTCTTGCGAAGCTCGGTAAGCACACCGGACTTCTGGCACTGTCTCTTAAAACGACGAAGTGCGCTATCGAGAGTCTCGTTTTCTTTAACTCTGATTTCTGCCATCTTTATTCCCCTCCCTTCGCGTTGCAAAGAGATATCATCTCATAATTTTACTTAACTATTATAACCGAATAAAATTTGTTTGTCAAGGGCTTTCGTGGATATTTTTTACATTTTATGAAAATATTTATACAGTTTCGAGAAAGGCGTTGACAGTATTTTGCAAAAGCGTGGTAATGGTCATAGGACCTACACCGCCGGGAACGGGAGTAATATACGAGGCAACCTGCTCGGCCGAGGCAAAATCAACGTCGCCCGCAAGGCTTCCGTCGGGAAGACGGTTGATGCCCACGTCAATAACGACGGCTCCGGGCTTTATTGCATCCTTACCGAGGAAATTGGGCCTACCGATAGCGACCACGAGAATATCGGCCTCGCGAGTTATGTCGGTGAGGTTTTTTGTGCGAGAGTGGCAGACGGTAACGGTGCCGTTTCTCTCAAGCAAAAGCAGTGCCATAGGCTTGCCGACGATATTGCTCCTACCGACGACAACGCATCTCTTACCCGTAACGTCTATCTTGTAGTAGTCAAGAAGCGTAATGATACCTGCGGGGGTGCAAGGGAGAAATTTGTAGCCGCCGGTTACTATACGTCCAACGTTTTCGGGGTGGAAGGCATCGACGTCCTTCGCCGCGGAAATAGAATTGATTACCTTCTCCTCGGATATGTGCCCGGGTAGCGGCAGCTGAACGAGAATTCCGTTAACCGCGGGGTCATCGTTGAGCTCACGGATCTTCTCGAGGAGCTCGGCCTCAGTGGTTTCCTCGGGCATCAAAATTTCAATCGAGCGGATACCGACCTCAGCGCATGCGCGATGCTTATTTCTTACATAAACGCTTGAGGCGGGGTCGGAGCCGACGAGTATTACCGCGAGGCCGGGAACGGCCCCATGCTTTTCCCGAAGCTCCTCTACCTGTGCTTTGATTTGTTCTCTTTTCCAGCTCGAAACGAGCTTACCGCTAATAAGTTCTGCCATATATTATTTGTCCTTTTTAGTATTTTTAACCTTAGTGCGATAATAAAACGGTTTGTTCGGTCGCTTGAATGCGAAGTAGATGAGGAGCACTGCGCACACAGCGAAGATTGCCCCTGCCAGCACCTGAGAGGTGCGAAGCGTAGCGCCGAAAAGCGAGAAGGTCAAGCTATCGGTACGAAGGCCCTCGATAAGCATTCTGCCGAGACCGTACCAGCCGAATACCATAAGGAAAATCTGACCGTCATATTTTTTATGCTTATAGAAGATATTGATAAGTATGAAGCCGACGATATTCCAAAGTGATTCGTAAAGGAAGGTGGGGTGATAGTAGCTCATACCGTAGCCGAAATCGAGCCCCATACGGCAAAAAATATCGGTCTCGTAGCCGTATGCCTCGCCGTTCATAAAGTTGCCCCAGCGACCTATCGCCTGAGCAAGAATAAGGCCGGGCACAACGCAGTCGGCAAGCGCCGGGAAGTATATCTTCTTAATCTTTGAAATAACGAGCACGGTTAAAGCTCCGGCAATAATACCGCCGTAAATTGCAAGACCTCCGCTCCGTATGTCGAAGACCTCGCCTATCGAATTATAGCTATCAAGCTCTGATAAAACGTAATAAAGCCGCGCGCCTATGATGCCTATGGGGATAACGAAGAGCGCATAATCGAGTATCTCATCGGGAATAATACCGATGTTTTTTGCTCTGTACATAATATAGAGTACACAGAGTATCATTCCGAAGGTTATAATCAGTGCATACCAGGCAATAGAGACACCAAAAATACTGAAGGCCTCGCTGTTTACCTCAAACTCACCGATACCAAGCCCGGGGAAAGATATTTTCGTTATATGTGACATATTCCCTCCTCTTAAAGCGAGAAGCGGCGTGCAATAACGTCGGCAATGGTAATCCTACCGAGCTTGCCCGCAACCTCAAGGCTTATTCTCTCAAATATGTGGTGATATATACAGTTGCCCTTATCCTGATTAAGCGAGCATTCCTCGCTCTCGCCGAGGCATCTTGCAAGGACGATAGGTCCGTCGATGAGCTCGATAACGCGACGGAGAGTTATCTGCTCGGGCAGCGCGCGGAGCTTATATCCGCCCTTAGCGCCCTTGTACGAGGAAACGATACCGTCACCGACGAGCTTGTTTAGAATTTTAAGAGTAAATCTTTGCGTAACAGAGGTTTTTGCGGAGAGTGTCTTAGCATCTACAACACCCGCCTCTGTAGCGAGAGCGGTAAGAATGCGAAGCGCGTAATCCGACTCCTGAGTTATTCTCATAATTGCTCCTATTTTTTAAAAACGGGATTGCACCCTGCGGGCAATCCCGTTTTGCCTATAATTACTTCTTTTTATTGTACTTGTTAAGGACGTTGTGTATCTTCTTCGACTGGTCGAGAAGATGGCTGATTGTCTGGTCGTGGTTGAGAGTGTCGATAATGTAAGCAACGTACTTACACATATTAACCTCGGAGTACCAGGGGCGAGCGAGGAGCTCGGGAGTTCTGTATACAAGGTTAGTGGTGAATATACGGGTGATTACACCGCTCTCGTATGCCGCATCGAGGTTCTCGAGGCCGTTGCAAAAAAGGCCGAAGGTAGCGAATACGAATATACGCTTAGCACCCTTATCCTTAAGCTGCTTCGCAACATCGATAACCGAGTCGCCCGAGGAAATCATATCGTCTACGATAATAACATCCTTGTCCTGAACGTCACGGCCGAGGTACTCGTGAGCGACGATGGGATTTTTTCCGTTAACGATTATGGAATAGTCACGGCGCTTATAGAACATACCGAGGTCAATACCCATAACCGAGGAGTAATACATACACTTGCCCATACCGCCCTCATCGGGAGATATAATCATAGTCTTGTCGGGGTCAATGTCGATGTCGGGATACTCGCGTAGGAGCGCCTTTATCATCTGATAGGAGGAGCGAACGTCCTCAAATCCGTGAAGAGGAATGGAATTCTGTACTCTGGGGTCGTGTGCATCGAAGGTGATGAGGTTGGTAACGCCCATATTCACAAGCTCCTGAAGAGCAAGCGCACAGTCAAGAGATTCCCTACCCGAGCGCTTATGCTGTCTGCCCTCATAGAGCATAGGCATAATAACGCTGATACGGCGTGCCTTACCGCCGATAGCACCGATAATTCGCTTAATATCCTGGAAGTGGTCGTCGGGGCTCATAGGAACGGTCTGACCGTACATATTATAGGTAACACCGTGATTGAATACGTCGGCGATGATGTAAACGTCGTTGCCGCGAAGCGACTGATGTATAGTGCCCTTAGCCTCACCGCTGCCAAAGCGGGGGCAGCTCGCGTCTACGACGAAGGTACCGTCGCTCGTGTGTCTTCTCCACTCCTTGAGATAATAGTCAACCTGGCTCGTGAAATCCTCACAGCCGCGCATACCGATAACGCTCAGCTCGCCGTACAAAGTGTCCTTCATTCCATAACTCCGTAATTATTTAGTTATTTATCCGCCGTAGCGCAAAAAAAGGCCGCATGCGGTTTACGGGTATATTATACAGTATAAATATATTAAAGTCAAGAGAATTCGACACAAAAAAGAGAAGGATTTTGTCTTTCGTTGAATTTGTATCATATCAAAAACCGAGTGATTTGAATATCATTTAGTAAAAACGAAAAAAGAGGTGAAGCTATGCCATATACAGATTACGGAACACTTACCGTAAGCACACAGGCCGCCAAGGAAATACCGATTTCGGGTGCCACCGTCAGAGTCCGCGGCGCTGATGAGGAAAACAGATTTGAGGAATACTCACTGATAACAGATTTGGACGGAATTACCGAGAAAATTTCGCTCGGCGCACCGCCAAGAGACGCTTCTCTGTCGCCGGGCGCTCCCGAGCGCCCCTACTCAACCTACGACGTTGAAATAATAAAGGAGGGCTTTTTGACAAAAAGGATACTCGGAATCTCAATATTTGCGGGAATTGATGCGTTTTTACCTATTGCTATGCTACCGCTTGAGGTAGGGGGGAGCGGCGGAACGGTTACACTCACGGTGACACAAAACGAAAGCCTCGAATAAGGAGAAAATTATGCCAAATCAACCAAGAATACCCGAGAATATAGTCGTGCATCTCGGAGCACCCGACGCCGATGTACAGAACGTCACGGTAGGCTTTGCGGACTATATAAAAAACGTAGCATCGAGCGAAATATACCCTACCTGGCCCGAGGAGGCAATAAAGGCTAACGTTCTCGCGCAGATATCGGTTGCCCTGAATCGCGTATATACGGAATACTACCGAAGCTTCGGCAGAAATTTCGATATAACCTCCTCTCCCGCATACGACCAGACCTACGTTTATCAGCGTGATATATTCGATAACGTGTCGGAAATAGTTGACGGAATATTTGATAGCTACATAAGGCGTATGGGCAGCGTCGAGCCTCTTTTCGCACAGTTTTGCGACGGTGTCGAGGTGCAGTGCGAGGGGCTTCGCCAGTGGGATAGCGTGCGCCTCGCCGAGGAGGGGTTAAGCTATGAGGAAATTCTGCGAAGATTTTACGGTAACGATATAGAAATAGTAAGAAACGTTCCCGTTGAGAATATCACCGAGAGCGCTCCCCTGCTCCCTCTTTCCGAGGGAGATAGCGGAAGAGAGGTGGAGCTTATCCAAACGAAGCTGAACCGCATCTCCGCAAATTACCCCGGAATACCTAAAATATTTCCCGTTGACGGCTTCTTCGATACCTCGACTACAAATGCCGTAAGAAAGTTTCAAGAGGTGTTCGGCCTTACGGTGGACGGAATAGTCGGCAGAGCCACCTGGTACAGAATTAACCTTGCCTACAACGGCGTTAAGCAGCTCTCGGCGATAACCTCGGAGGGACTTACCGTCGAGGAGCTTGATACACGTTATCCGGGTGTGTTGCGAGTCGGGGCATCGGGCCCCGAGGTAACCGCCGTGCAATACTATCTTGCTTATATTTCACTGTTTTACAACGGCGTGACGTCACCTATGGTTGACGGAGACTTCGGTGCGGGGACCGAGGAGGCGGTGAAATCCTATCAGCGCACCTTCGGCCTTACCGAGAGCGGCGAGATTGACCTGCTCACCTGGGACAGCATTGAGAATACCTACTACGGAATACTTGAAAATATCCCGTATGAGTTTGAGAGCGGTATCATACTTCCCTTTCCCGGCCGAGTTCTCCGTACGGGCGTGGACGGAAACGACGTGCGCGCTTTGCAGGAATATCTTAACTATATATCGAACACCTATCCAAATATACCGAGGGTAAACGTTGACGGAGATTTCGGCCCCTCGACCGCCGCGGCGGTGCGCGCCTTTAAAGAGGAATTTAATCTTCCCGGAAACCCCGAGCGCGTCGATGCGGCTACTTGGAATGCAATAATCAACGTTTACGACGACTTATATTTCGGCAACATAGTACGGCCCGACCAATTTCCCGGCTACGAAATTTCATAGGAGAAAATAAATGTACAGTATTTTTGATACCGAGGCGGCAATCAATCAGGTGCTCGAGTATCTCGGGCTCGCCCAAAACGGCGTATACGGAGAGAGGGAGCGAGGAGCCGTCACGGCACACCAAAGAGCGGCGGGTCTCACCGAGAGCGGGGTGGTCGACTTGGCGACCTTTAATTCTCTTCGCGATACCTACAGACGGGGTGAGGCGAGAAGTGCTGCGCCCGTAGGCGTTTTATCCTCTCCGAGCTTTCCCTACTCCTTCGGAGATACGGGAAATGACGTGGCAGTTTTAAATTCGATGCTCGCCGACGTCCTTACGCTTTATACGACGGAGGGATACCTTCCGCGCGGCTCATATTTCACCCGCGACAGTGAAAATGCGGTAAGAGAGCTAAGGCGCATATTCCGTCTCCCCGACTCAAATGAGCTTGACGAGGATTTTTTCGTAATTCTCCGTCTTGAACGCGAGCGAATTCCTTCCAAAGAGTGAAATATTCTCTCTTGCTTGGTTAAAAATGAGGTAAACCTTATATTGAGGAGTGAAAAATGGGAAAGAGATTTACCGAAAAAGCAGAGCGCGCTCTTAACGGCTCTATCAGAATAGCCGAGGATTACGGGCATACTTATATAGGAACGGAGCATATTTTGCTCTCCTTGCTCGAGGAGGATTTTTCATCGGCCTCCTTTATCCTCCGAAAAAATGGTGCCACGCGCGAGCGTATAAAATCGGCAATCAAGGAATACTCGGGCACGGGGGCTAAAAGCAGTCTCACGCCAAAGGATATGACGCCGCGGTGCCGAAGAATTTTGGAGGCGGCCTATGACAGTGCGGGACGGCACAGCGGCGGAATAATAGGTACCGAGCATATCCTTCTCGCGCTCGTTGAGGAGCGCGACAGCGTTGCAATCAAGCTGCTTCGGAGCATTGGCGCCGACCTCGGCTCTATCAAGGATGAGCTCTACACCATACTTAAGGTCAAGGAGTCAAAGAGCGAAAAGACCGACAAAACGCACGGAGCGGCTATCAAGCAATACGGCAGAAATATGACAGAGCTTGCCCGAGCGGGCTCTTTCGACCCCGTTATCGGCCGTGACCGTGAAACAGAGCGAGTAATACGGGTTCTCGCACGAAAGAACAAAAACAACCCCTGCCTAATCGGAGAGGCGGGGGTTGGTAAAACCGCAATAGTCGAGGGGCTTGCTATGAGAATTGCCGAGGGGCGGGTGCCCGAGGTGCTTCGAGGTAAGGAGATTATATCGGTTGACCTCACCTCTATGGTCGCGGGAGCGAAGTATCGCGGTGACTTTGAAGAGCGCATCAAGGGGATAATAAACGATGCGGCAAGGTCAAAATCTGCAATTCTCTTTATAGACGAGGTACACACTATTGTCGGAGCGGGCTCCGCAGAGGGTGCTATAGACGCGGCAAATATACTGAAGCCCCAGCTATCCCGCGCCGATATACAGATTATAGGCGCAACCACCTACTCGGAGTATCATAAATACATCGAAAAGGACCCTGCTCTTGAGCGTAGATTTCAGCCGATTTCCGTGAACGAGCCTACCCCCGAGGAAACAGAAAAAATGCTCCTCGGCGTGAGAGAGAGGTACGAGCGCCACCACGGAGTAAAAATAACCGACGAGGCCGTTAGTGCCGCCGTCGCACTTTCGGTAAGATATATTTCGGACAGATTTTTACCCGACAAAGCTATCGATATACTTGACGAGGCGGCGGCTCTCGTAGCTTCGAAGAAAGCAAGTGACACAAACAAAAATGAATATTCCGAGGAAAAAGCGAGGCAGATATCCAAGAAAAAAGAGTCAGCTATACAAAACCAGGACTTCGCACTCGCACTTGAGCTAAAGAAGCTTGAGGACGAATACCGCGACGAGTACGAGAAGGCGCTTCTTTCGGCATATAGCACCGATACGGCCACCGTAACAGATGAGGATATAAAAAGAATCATATCCGAGCTATCCGGCATAGAGCTCACAACTGTTAAGCTCGCGGTAGACTATGATGAAATGGAAACAAGAATGACGGCCGCCGTTCGCGGCCAATCAGATGCAATAAAGGCTCTCGTGTCCGCGGTAAAACGCGCAGATGCGGGGCTCTTTGATGCGGGCCGTCCTCGCGGAATGTTCCTCTTTATAGGCGAGAGCGGTGTGGGAAAGACCAAGCTTGCGCGCACACTCGCATCTTCCCTTTTCGACAGCGAGAGCGCGCTTATCCGCTTTGATATGTCGGAATTCTCAGAGGCACACTCGGTATCTAAGCTTATAGGTGCTCCTCCCGGCTACAAGGGCCACGACGAGGGCGGCATGCTTACAGAGGCGGTGAGGCGGCGGCCGTATTCGGTTTTACTTTTCGACGAGATTGAAAAGGCGGATAAGGAGGTGCTCGCTCTGTTTTTGCAGATTGCCGATTACGGTTACCTCTCCGATGCCTCGGGCAGACGGGTGAATTTCAGGAACACCTATATTATAATGACCTCGAACGTCGGGGCAGACGCCTCCTTTACAAAGTCAAGCGTTGGCTTCACTCGCGAGGAAAACGAGGGCGCGGCGCTTACCGCTCGCCTATCGAAATATTTCAAGCAGGAATTCATAAACCGCTTTGACGAGATACTGACCTTTTCGCCGCTGACGCCCGAGGTGCTTGCCGAGATTGCCGATATGCGTCTTTCCGAGCTTGTCTCGCGGCTTAAAAGGAAAGGAACTACGCTTGAATACTCCGAGGAGCTTGCTAAAAAAATAGTCGAGCTTTCTCACGTGCGGGGGCTCGGAGCACGTCCGATTTTGCGCTTTATAGTATCGCATATTGAAAACCCGCTAACCGATATTCTTCTCTCCGGTAATGCAAGCGAAATATTTATAGACGTCTCGGATAAAAAAATCAGAATAGAGGAAAAAGAAAAAAACAGTCTTGGCGCGCCAATCTGACGCGCCAAGACCTTTTAATTTATGCATATCCTTTCAACTCTTTTGGATATACCGGCCACAATCTCGTATCCAATGGTTCCCATACGCGAGGCGAGCTCATCTGCCGTTATCACCTCGTCGCCCGAGCGCCCGATAAGTATTACCTCATCGCCCGTTCGAACCTCGCCGACGTCGCTAACGTCAATCATCATCTGGTCCATACAGATATTTCCCACAACCCTTGCGCGACGGCCGTTTACAAGCACATCGGCGCGCCCCGAGAGCAGTCTCGGGTAGCCGTCGGCATAGCCCGTCGTCAATGTTGCTATTATACTGTCACGCTTTGCTATATAGCTGCGCGAATATCCTATGCTCTCACCCGCTTTTACCTTGAATACCGAGGAAGCCGTCGTTTTCCAGGTAAGCACAGGATGTATTCCCTTCGGCAGTACAAAATCCTCTCTCGGTAAAAGGCCGTATAGAACAATCCCAAGCCTAACTGCCTCGCCCCCTCGCGTATCCGAGCCATATATAAGCCCACCTATGGAATTCAGTGCGTGAGCCTCGGTGAGGTTGAGGTCACTTAGTGCCGCGAGAAGACTACCGAAGCTATCAAGCTGCCTTTCGGTATATTCGACGTCGTCGGCCCGAGGCGAGCCCGCGACAGCGAGATGAGTAAATATACCCCGCGCCCCGAGCTCCTTATAATATCTTCTAACTGTGTGCTCCGTATTCTCGCTCTCAAGTGCCGATAGCCCTATTCTGTTCATTCCCGTATTTATCGCAAAGAGCGTCGATAACTTCCCTCTTTTATGCCTTAGAAGCTCCTCTGCGTGCTCCTCGGAAACAATAGCCTGGGTGACTTTATATCTGCTGATTTTTCCTGCAAGCGCGGGAGCGGTATAGCCGAGCACAAGTATTTCTCCCTTTATACCGCCGCGGCGAAGCTCAATAGCCTCGTCAAGAGTAGCAACGGCAAAGCGCTTGACACCCGCCCCTGCGAGCCTTTTTGCAACAGGCACTGCACCGTGACCGTACGCATCAGCCTTTACCACCGCAATAATATCCGTATCACTCGGCAAATGAGAGCGATATATCTTATAGTTCAGCTCTATTTGCTCAAGGTCGACCTCGACCCACGAACGAAGATTCTTTGCTTGTTTCAGAGAACTCACCTCCCACTGTCAACAAAAAAGGAACCTTGGTTAAGACTAGGTTCCTTTCTATCTGGGGTGAGATATGGGATTCGAACCCACGACCTCCAGGGCCACAACCTGGCGCTCTAACCAACTGAGCTAATCCCACCGTATAAATGGCGTGCCTTGAGGGACTCGAACCCCCGACCTACTGCTTAGAAGGCAGTTGCTCTATCCAGCTGAGCTAAAGGCACAAATTCCGTGCAACGACAATCATTATAACAGATGTTTTTTGATTTGTCAAGTGCTTTTAAAAGATTTTTGTATTTGGGGCGCGAATATTGTCCGCGCCCCGATAATAAATATTATTTATCTGTCTTAGAGGCCTCGGTGAGTGCGGTAGCAAGTCCCGCAAGTCCCTGAATCTCGGACGGAATAATAATCTTGGTCGCCTGGCCATCCGCCGCTTTTTCAAAAGCCTCGAAGCTGCGGAGCGTAAGAACGTCGTTCGTAAGTCCGACCTCCTTAATCATACGAAGACCCTGAGCTGTTGCCTCCTGAATCTTAAGAATAGCCTCGGATTCACCCTCGGCCTCCCTAATCTTGGCCTCCTTCTGTGCCTCTGCGCGAAGAATTGCAGCCGCCTTCTCTGCCTCGGCGGCGAGTATCATCTCCTGCTTACGGCCCTCTGCAACGAGAATGGTGGAGTTCTTCTCACCCTCGGCCTTGAGCATAACCTCACGGCGCTCGCGCTCGGCCTTCATCTGCTTCTCCATCGCATCCTGAATTTCCTTCGGGGGTATGATGTTCTTCAGCTCAACGCGGTTTACCTTAATACCCCAGGGGTCGGTAGCCTCGTCAAGTATCGAGCGCATCTTGGTATTGATAATATCACGGGAGGTGAGCGTCTGGTCGAGGTCAAGCTCGCCTATGATGTTACGAAGAGTCGTAGAGGTAAGGCTCTCGATAGCGAGGAGCGGATTGGTTACACCATAGGTGTAAAGCTTACAGTCGGTAATCTGGAAAAATACGACGGTATCAATCTGCATTCTTACGTTATCTCTTGTAATAACCGGCTGCGGCGGGAAGTCCGCAACCTGCTCCATAAGGGTAACCTTCTTCGCGACGGTCTCAATAAAGGGGATTTTTACGTGAATACCGGTATGCCAGGTGGTCTTGTAGCTTCCGAGGCGCTCAATGACCTGTGCCGTAGCCTGCGGAACGATTTTAATATTGGAAATAATGAGAATTACGAGTAGTGCAAGTAAAACAAGCACAACGATAATGGGGCCCGACGAGGCCAAAAGTGCATTAAACATAACTTTCTCCTTGATGCTTATAATTTATTTTTTTTGCAAATGAGCTTAACGCCTTCTATAGCAACGATATTCAGTATTTCACCGGGCTCGAAGGTCACGTCGTCGGTAACGCTGCGCGCAGACCATACCTGGCCGCGCACCTTTGCCTGACCGGAGCCTGCGAGGTTATTGATTTTCTCTGTAACCACGCACCTCTCTCCGACTATTGCCTCGATATTGGTTTTTGCCTCTTTACCAGGCTTAAGATACTTAGCAAGAGCCGATCTGCCGACAACAATACCGAGCAGCGCGACCAAGAAAAAGACGAGCAGCTGCCATATAATATCAACTCCGGCGAAGTCAAGCACCGTAGCGGCGATAGCCGCGGGCACGAACCAAATGGAAATTAACTGATCGGTAAGCGCCTCGACAATAACCGCAAGGACGATTACCGCAATCCAAATCCAACCGTAAACCATTATGTACTCCTTTCGTATAGGCTTTACATATTAATTATATAATATTAGCGGGAGAATGTCAATAATCGTAAATATTAAAATTTTGAAAACTCAAAATGTGACTTGTAAACAAACAAATTCGTTGTTTTACCATAAATTAACAGTGCATTTAGGGCAATTTGCGCTATTTTTGTAAAAAGTATTGACTTTTCGCCCTTAATATAGTATTATTAATCAGTAAACGGCAGGCGTCGTATACAGTATTAGAACAAGGAGGAAAAACTATGTTTGAGACTTTCAAAAATTTCTTGATAGAAGATCTTCGCATCAGCCCCGAGAAAATCACCATGGAAGCTGAGCTTGCCAGCGATCTTGGTATCAATTCTCTTGAGCTTGCTGATCTCGTTTACTCTTGTGAAGAAAAGTTTGATATTACTATTGACGACGAGGAGCTCCATAACTTTAGAACTGTAGGAGACGTTGTTAAGTACCTCGAAGAGAACAAGTAATCAACATATATATAAAAACGCGGCTCGGATAGAGCCGCATTTTTATATTCTGACGTAGTATTCCCCGCCGCCGCACCAGGCATCGATAGTCGCCTGATACTTGTTTTTAAGAAACTCCGCCTCGGTGGAGCCGCTATCGAGCTCTGCCGGTGTGATAAAGAACTGGACGGAGCCCTCCTTTTTCATAGTGCGCAGGACCCGCAGCATACAAACACGTATGCGCGAGGCATCGGGGGCCGTCGGGTCCTCCAGATCCATTCT
>JAFVQW010000012.1 GCA_017504605.1 Clostridia bacterium | reverse complement strand
TTCCACGACCTCTCCCAATGCAGCACCGTTTTCTTGAAGCTTTGCGCCTCGGCGCAAAGCCCCAAGAAAACAGAAAATGTTATTTGAACAGTCTCCTTAACCAAGAATACTATTCAAATAACATTATAAACTTCAGATTTTAAAAATTATCCCTTTTACCTCTTGACAAAAAATACAAAAGGTTATATAATATGTTGTACGGCTTTTGGAATTCGTAGCCTAAACTGCGCCCTTTTGCCGTTACTCCCGTTTTTTACGGAATTTCGGAGGTATTAGGTGAGGCTTGATATCAGACCGCTTTTAGCAGGCGAGAGACATATCGCCTTTGATTACGAGCTCCCCCTCGATACCGACAAGTATGACGCCACGAGCTTTCTTTTCGGCGTAAGTTTTCCTTCTCCCATGAAGGTTGTGGGTGAGATTACCAACACTGCGGGCTATATGCGTATGCAGCTTACCACCTCGGTCGACTACCAAGCCGAGTGTGCGAGATGCCTCACGCCTGTCTGCGGCTGCTTTTCCCTCGACCTTGAGAAAACCGTAGCTACTAAGGATATGCTTGGCGACATAGATGAGGACAAACTCGACGATTACGCTATCGTAGAGGACGGCTTTCTCGATATGGACGAGCTGCTTCTTCTACAGATGGAGATGGAATTTCCCGTCAGGTTCCTTTGTAAGGACGACTGCCGGGGGCTCTGCCAGCGTTGCGGAAAAAATCTCAACGATGGGCAGTGTGATTGCGAGAAGAACGAGCTTGACCCTCGACTTGAGCCGCTTCGTGCGCTTTACGAGAGGCTTAAGAAGGAAGAAGAAAATAAATAATTTAAGATAGAGAATACGTTTTCACGTGTTCGATACAGGAGGTAATCAACAATGGCAGTACCGAAGAGAAAGGTTTCTCATTCGAGAAAGATGAAAAGACGCTCCAGCGTTTGGAAGCTCGATACTCCCACCAACCTTGTAAAGTGCTCCCAGTGCGGCGAGTACAATCTTGCTTACCGTGTATGTGGCAATTGCGGATACTACAAGGATGAGGTAGTTGTTGCTAAGGACAACGCTGAGAAGTAATTGAAGGGGCTGCGTCATTTAGGCGTAACCGAAAAGACAGACCCGAGTAAAATCTCGGGTCTGTCTTTTTTTATTTTATTATCTCGAGCACCTCGCTCGGTGTGCGTGCTACATAGGTAAACGGTGAGGAGTTTATTTCCTCCTCTGTTCCGTGCCCCCAGCGTACGCCGAGAGAGTCAATACCTACGCGGCGCGCGCCCTCGGCATCGAAAACCCTGTCACCGACGAGGATACATTCCTCGCGCCCAGGCGAGCCGAGCGCCCGAAGAGTATATTCGAGCACCTCGTGCTTCTTATCCCTCGTCTTGTGCCCGTCTGCACCGCCGATAAAGTCAAAATACCCCTTAAGTCCGAAGAGCGAGAGTACCTTGTGCGCCGTGTCCTCGGGCTTCGAGGTGGCGACGGCGAGGCGCTTGCCCCGTGCGCGAAGAGCGGCGAGCATCTCGGGAATACCCTCGTATACCCTGTTGTCCCACCAGCCGTAAATATTGTAATACTCGCGGAAAAGAAGTATGGCGTTCTCGGTTTCCTCATAGGTAAAGCCGAAGTCCCTCTGCCACTGCTCGAATAGCGGCGGCCCTATAAAGCGCGTGAGGCTCGCCCTGTCCCCCGCATCAATCCCAAGCTTGCGAAAGGCGTAGAGGAAGCCCTCGACAAGCCCCGCGGCAGGGTCGGTCAGAGTGCCGTCAAGGTCAAAGAGAATTACCGAATATTCCTTCACAGTCTTCCCCTCCTTAAAGCATCGGATTTTTGTAAACAATTGTTGTCAAACGGTTTCGAGCTTAATGGTGTTCGTGTTGCCCGGGTGGCCGTTAATTCTGCCGCCCGTGAGAACGACGTTGTCGCCCTTCTTGAGGCTTAAAACACGCTTAGCCTCCTCGAGCGCCTTGTAGAAGAGCACCTCCTGCGAGTTGTACTCCTCGCTGAGAACGGGGGTAACGCCCCAGCTCATATTGAGCTTTCTCCAGGCCTTCTCGGTCGTCGTCATTCCGACGATGTCAACGGGACAGCGGAAGCGGCTGACCATTCGCGCGGTCTGTCCGCTCATAGAGCTGACGACTATGCACTTAGCCCCGACGTCCACCGCCATAGCACAGGTAGCGTGAGACACGGCATCGAGATTATTCCGAATTCTAAATTCGGTCGAGAGGAACCAATGCTTATAATCTATTCCGCACTCGGTGAACTCGGCAATCTCAGCCATACTGCGCACGGCCTCGACGGGATATTTACCCGCGGCGGTCTCACCCGAGAGCATTATAGCCGACGAGCCGTCGTACACGGCGTTCGCAACGTCGGAAATCTCGGCACGGGTGGGCCTCGGGTTCTTTATCATGCTCTCAAGCATCTCGGTCGCGGTAATTACGCGCTTACCGAGAAGTCGGCACTTGCTGATAAGATACTTCTGTACGGCGGGCACCTCGACGAAGGGAATCTCGACACCGAGGTCGCCTCTGGCAACCATTACTCCGTCGGCAACGCGACAGATTTCTTCAATATTGTCAACGCCCGCTCTGTTCTCAATCTTCGCAATACAGTCGATGTCACGGCCGCCGTTGGCATCAAGAAAATCACGCACGGCGCGTATATCCTCCTCGCTCGAGACGAAGGAGGCGGCGACGAAGTCAACGCCCATCTCTATTCCGAAAAGGAGGTCGAGGCGGTCGTGCTGACTTAAATACTCCTGCTTTAATACACGGCCGGGGAAGCTCATGCTCTTTCTGTCCGAGAGCTCGCCGCCGATAAGCACCTTGCAATAGAGGTTATGCTCGTCCTTATTCTCTACGCGGAAGCTGACAAGTCCGTTGTTAAGAAGAATTGTATCGCCAATTGAAAGCTCGTTTACGAGATTCTTATAGGACACCGATACACGGGTCTCGTCGCCAACACATTCTTCGGTGGTGAAGACGAAGTCGTCGCCGTCGGAAAGCGTGATTTTCTTATCACGGAACACGCCGATACGGTACTCGGGCCCCTTCGTGTCGAGCATTATGGCGATAGGCATATTAAGCGCGGTACGCACCTTCTTGATAAGCTCTATTTTCTGTCTGTGCTCCTCGTGCGTTCCGTGGGAGAAGTTAAGGCGGGCAACGTTCATGCCGCTCTTACACATTTTGGTAAGGGTCGCCTCGTTATCCGAGGACGGACCTATCGTACAAATAATCTTAGTCTTTCGCATATTTTTCCCTTTTCGTCATTTTATGACGCTGATATTTTCTATTCCGTAATACAGGAGCGCCGAAATCACGCGCCCGTCAACAATCTCGCCCGGCATAACTATCGGCACTGCGGGCGGGCAGGAGCCGATAAGGCGCGCGGATACTCTGCCGAGAGCGCTCTCGGTCGGGATACTCTCCGAGGGAGAGGTCAGCGCACTGCGAATATCAAGCGCCACCTCGGGTCGCACGAGTGCGGGTGCCCCGAGCCCTCGGGGCGCTCTTTTTTCTATTCTTGAAAACGCCGCGAGCGTTCTCTCTATATCCTCCTCCGAGGTGTCGGCCGAAATCATCATAACGAGAAAATCCGGCTCGCCCATCTCGCACTCGATATTCTGCTCGGACAGTCGGGAGAGCAGCTCGTCGCCGCGGTAGCCGAGCCCACCCGGGCGCAGAGTAACCTTAAGCGGCTCACCGCCCGCGAGCGGATTAAAGCCCATATCGGCGAGCGCCGAGCGAAGGCGCGAGGCGCGACGGACAGCGAGGGCAAGCCTCTCGGTATAGCCCTCCGATATATACCTGTTCGCCAAATCGAGCGAGGCGAGTATAAGATACGAGGGAGAGGTGGATGCAAACAATGAAAGCGCGTCGGGCGCGAGTGCGGAGAGCTCGCTCGGCGCATTTTTCGATATATGAAGATACGCGCCGCCCGTGAGAACGGGGAGCGTCTTATGCGCCGAGTCGGCACACATATCAGCACCGAGGCGGATAGGGTGGCAGGGCTCGGGCAAAAAATTAAGGTACGCCCCGTGCGCATTATCAACGAGAAGAAGGGCGCCGTGGCGGTGGCAGACCTCGGCAATACCGCGAATATCCTGCATATTCCCGAGATAGTCGGGAGAGGTCAGGTATACCGCCGACACCTCACCCGCATCGGATATAGCGCGCTCTACGTCGCTCGGCGATACGGGAGAGGAAAGATAGCTCTCGCCCTCGGTGTAAATAAAGCTGCATTCGAGGCCAATCAACGCCACGGCGCTGACGAAGCTCTTATGCACTCCGCGCGCGGCGACGATTTTCCTCCCGCCGTGCACCGATGCAAGATAGAGCATAGCGCGAATAGCGAGAGAGGAGCCCTCGGTCGAATAAAAGGTGTCGGCACCGAAAAGCTCGCCCGCACAGTTCTCGCTCTGTCTTATTATTCCAGAGGCCGAAAAGAGACTGTCGGCGCCCGAAATCTCGGTAATGTCGTATTTCTCCACCCCGAGCGGTCCGCGCCCCTTGTGCCCCGGCATATGAAGCCGCACGGCATCTCGCTCGGCGTAATCCCGAACGAAGTCGGCAATCGGCGTTCTCATTTACTCGTCCTCGCCAAGCTCGCGGGCTACGGCGAGCATAATCGCACATTCCATACGCTTCTTGAAAAGTCGGCAGCCGCTCTCGTAGACACCGCGTACAGAGCCCGTGGCGTGATAGGCGTTGGCGGCACAGCCGCCCGAGCAATAGAGCCGTGCCCAGCAGTCGCGGCACTCGGGTCGCGCATATACGTTACAGTCAAAAAACTCCTTCTGCCGCTCGGTGTTAGACACGCCGTCAAAGACGTTACCGAGGCAGAAGCCCTCGTCACCGACAAACTGGTGGCAGGGATAGAGGTCGCCCCAGGGGGTAACCGCCATATATTCGGTACCCGAGCCGCAGCCCGATATACGCTTATAGATACACGGGCCGCCCTTAAGGTCTATCATATAGTGATAGAAGGTGAAGGGCCTTCCCTCTCTCTCTCGCTCGAGCATAAGCTCGGCGAGGCGCTCGTACTGCTCGAATACTATGGGCAAATCCTCCTCGGTAAGCGCCGAGGGGTCAGAGGGGTCGCAAACGACGGGCTCCATACTGAGCTCGTTAAAGCCGAGGTCGAGCATCGCCCGAATATCCTCGAGGAAATCGGGGTTGTGGTGAGTGAAGGTTCCGCGCATATAGTAATTTTTACCGCCGCGCGCGGCCACGAGCCGCTGAAATTTCGGAACGATTTTATCATAGCTGCCATTTCCCGCATAGTCCACTCTGAAGCGGTCGTGCACCTCACGGCGGCCGTCGAGGCTGAGCACGACGTTGCTCATCTCGCGGTTAGCGAATTCTATAACGTCGTCGTCAATAAGAACGCCGTTGGTGGTGAGGGTGAAGCGGAAATTCTTTCCCTTCTCCTTTTCTATGCTTCTGGCATAGGCTACGAGCCTCTTGACAACGTCAAAATTCATAAGCGGCTCGCCGCCGAAGAAGTCAACCTCGAGGTTTCTCCTCGTGCCGGAGTTCTCTATAAGAAAATCAAGAGCCCTCTTGCCTACCTCAAAGCTCATAAGTGCACGCTCGCCGTGGTATTTACCGCCGCTGGCGAAGCAATAGGAGCAGTTGAGATTACAGGTATGGGCAATATGAAGGCAGAGCGCCTTAACAACGCCCGCGGTGCGCTCCTTAAGCTCTCCCGCGCGCGAGGCAAAGGTGTCGGGAGCAAAGAGCCGCCCCGCACGAACGAGCTCGCTTACCTGCTCGTAGCTCTCCTCTATATCGCCGACGGTTATATCCTCGCGCGATGCGTATTTTTCGGTGAGGCTCGCGATTATATTCTCGCGGCTCTCCCTCTCGTAAAGCTCGATTATATCGTACGCCACCTCGTCGGTCACGTGAACCGAGCCCGAGGCAACGTCAATAACTATATTATATCCCGAGAGCTTGTACTGATGTACCATTTTTCCCTCCGTATGTAAGTTTTACATAAATAAATGCCGCCAAGCTGTGTCGGCGGCATTTATATTAATTACTTGTTCTCGTTCTCGCACTGCTGATTTGCGATGCCGCAGCTGGTCTTGCAAGCAGACTGACAAGAGGTCTGGCACTCGCCGCAGCCGCCATTCTTTGCGCTGTCGCAGAGGTTACGAGTTTCAATAGTCTTGATATGCTTCATTTTTCCCTCCGAGGATTTATTTTATAGTAAAATTATAGCATTTATTTTTATTTAAGTCAATAGATATATTAAAATTTAGCTCGACTTTTTATCGGCGAGGGCACGGCGTGCCTCCTCACGCGCACTGACCTTCTCGTGCGGCTTGATATCCCCCGCCTTGGTAAGCGCGATTTTCGTAAGGACGGGGCCGACGATTTCATACACGAGCACGGCAAAGAGCGTAATGTTCTGGACCATGTCACCGACACCTGCGGGAAGCGCTCCGACCTCACACGCCTTAAACGCCATACCGAGCGCAACGCCCGCCTGGGGAAGAAGAGTTATACCGAGGTACTTAACTATATTACTGTCGCATTTCATAAGGCGCGCACTGCCGTATGCGCCAAAGTATTTTCCCGCCGAGCGCGAAATGATGTACACCACGCCTATAATAACGACGGTAAGGCTCGCGAAGACCTTGAGATTAAGCTTCGCACCGCTGATAACGAAGAAGAGAATGAATATCGGCGCAACCCAGCGGTCTATTCTGTCCATAAGCTCCTCGGAGAAGTCGCAGATATTGCAGAACACCGTTCCGAGCATCATACAGGCAAGAAGCGAGGAAAATGCGATATTTACTCCCCAAAGGTCGATTTCAATAGACGAGATGGCAACGGTAAAGAGCACGAAGGTGACCGAGACGGCAAGTCTTTTCGAGCGCGAATGGAAGAAGCGCTCGCAGAAGTTAAAGAGAAGTCCCATAACGAGGCCGAGAGCCAAAGAGATTACGACCTCTATAATCGGCTCGACGAGCACCGAGATAATATCCACGTTACCCGCACCGAGCGAGCGCGCCACACCAAAGGAAATGGCAAATATGATAAGTCCCACCGCGTCGTCAAGCGCAACGACGGGAAGAAGAATATCGGTAACGGGGCCCTTAGCCTTATACTGCTTAACAACCATAAGCGTTGCGGCGGGAGCCGTAGCCGCTGCGATAGCGCCGAGCACGATTGCCGCGGGGAGCGGGAATGCGTCGCCCATAGCAAAGTGGAGCGCGATAAGCGCGATATCCACCAGCACCGTCGTAACGACCGCCTGGAGTATTCCGATAACCGTCGCCTGCTTGCCTATCTTCTTAAGCTGAGACAGACGGAACTCATTTCCGATAAGAAAGGCAATAAAGCCGAGAGCAACGTCGGAAATTATTCCGTATCTCTTAACGTCATCCTCCGAGATAAAGCCGAGGCCCGGAACGCCGAGCGAGCCGAGAACAAACGGACCTATAAGTATGCCAGCCACAATATAAGCCGTAACCGCGGGGAGCCCGACGAGCTTCGCCACACGGGAGAGCACAAGTCCGACGATAAGCGCCAGTGCAAGATGTATTAAAATGAGCGCGGTGTCGGTAATATGAAACATTTAAATCGCCTTCCTTCCGAAAGAAAATAAATACTCGTGGGTAATCCCCACGAGTATTTAATATAGCACTTTATTTTAATAAAGTCAAGAGCTTATTAAAATTTTCTTAATATTTTAGAAAGCTCGTCAAGCTCGCTCTCGCCGATTACCAAAATCCCGCGCTCGGCAAGGTATTCGGCCGCGACGCCGTCACCCTCGGTAAGAGTGCCGCTGAAGCTGCCGTCATAAATCCTCCCCTTGCCGCAGGAGGGGCTCTTCTCCTTCAAAATCGCAGCACGGCAGCCGTGCTCTGTGCAAATTCTGTATGCCTCGCGCGCCCCACGAAGGAAATTTTCGGTAACGTCCCTTCCGTCTCTCATAACCACGCGCTCGCCTACCCGCTCGCTCGGCACTCGCGGGGTGGGAAGGCCGCCGAGAACCTCGGGGCACACGGGAATGAAGTTATATTCGTCGCCGAAGCGAGAGAGGTCGAGCGGCTCCTTCCCCGCTCCGTCGTAGCGGCATTTTTCGCCGAGAAGGCAGGCACTGATAAGTATGTTTTTCATTTTTTATTCCCCAAGCTTTAAAAAAATGTTTTTTATTTTGTCTACCTCGCCGGCACCCATAAGTATAACCGCGCCCTCGGTCTGTTGCAGGGTATATTCGACGGCCAAGGGGTCGGGCAGATGCCTCGCCCGCGGGCCGACGGCCTCGGCGAGCAAAGAGGAGCTTATCCCCGGGATTTCTCCCTCCCTCGCCGCGTAAATATCGAGTAAGACCGCGTGGTCGGCGAGCCTGAGCGAGGACACGAAGCCCTCCCAAAGCGACGCCGTTCGCGAATATGTGTGCGGCTTGAATATTACCGTGCATTTCCCGTATTTCTGCCGTACGGCGGATATAACCGCCGCAATTTCGGTTGGGTGATGCGCGTAGTCATAGAAAATACTACGCCCGCCTATGTTACACAGCAGCTCAAGGCGGCGCTCTATGCCCGAGAAGGAGGCGAGCGCCTCTCTCACGGTATCGACTCTCACGCCGTGAAGATACGCGACGGCCGCGGCCGCCGCGGCGTCGGCGATAAAATGAGTGCCGAGCGTATTTAGGCTAAAGAGCCCAAGCGGGCGCCCGCGGTATTCGAGCGCAAAGGCAGCATCGGAATTCCCCCCGGGCGTGTAGCGAAAATCGGCGTATGCCGCACGCCCGAGGCTCGTGGCCCGCCCGCCGAGGCGGGAGTAGACCGATGCCGAAAGCGGCGTGTCTATATTCACAATTGCCATATCCCGCGCCCCCCGAGCAAATTCGTAAAAGGAGCGCTCGAGCTGCCGCTCGGATTTAAAGTAGTCGGTATGGTCGAGCTCGGCGTTCAAAATCACCGCCGCCGTGGGGCGTGTAGCGAGAAACGAGTCGCGGTATTCGCAGGCCTCAAAAATAAAGAGGTCTCGCTTACCGAAAAGCAGTGCCTCGCCCGAGCAAAGAGCGGCGCCCGAGACGACGGTCGGAGAGAGCCCCGCGAGAGAAAATATCCTCTCGGTCATAGCAACGGTGGTGCTCTTACCGTGCGAGCCCGAAATTCCGATGCGGAAGGTCGAGCGAAGTGAGAGCGCACCGAGCAGCTCGGCACGCGAAAAGGTGGGTATGCCGTGTGCGCGCGCATATCTAAGCTCGGGGGCATCTCTCGGCACGGCGTGCGAATATATCACGGCATCAGCGCCCCCAACACGTGCGTCGGTATGAAAAAAGTCTATCGGTACCCCGAGTGACAGGAGCCTCGCCGACCCGCGGCTCTCCCTTATATCGCTACCGCTGACCGAGATGCCCGACAGCAGCGCGAGCTCGGCGAGCGGCGCCATTCCCGAGCCCGATATGCCCACGAAATGAAGCCTCGGGCTGCTCTTTTTTATAATCCGCGAAAGCGCACCTTCCCCATTCCTTAAATTCCCCGTCGACATCTTTTCCCAAAAAACCTGCCTTGTTAAAAGAATATTAATGGATTGTTTTCAACTATACCCATATTTTAGTTGAATATTTTTCACATTCTTACTGTATAATATATGCAGCAGAAAAAGAAAAGCAACAAGAACAGCAGAGAAAGGAAGCACCGTATGCAAATCACAGATATTAAAATCAGAAAATTTTTCGACGACGGGCCTATGAAGGCCGTTGTCTCGGTAACCTTCGACGACTGCCTCGCAGTCCACGACATTAAGGTTATTTATGCAAGAGACCGTTATTTTATCGTTATGCCCTCAAGGAAGAACCCCGACGGCAGCTACCGCGATATAGTCCACCCGATAAACTCTGAGTTCAGAGCCAATCTCGAGGCGGCGGTTATCGATGCCTACCACGTTCAGCTCGTTGCGGCAGAGCACGACGGCTTCACCACCGAGAACGATACCCTTGTAATTTAATAACGGTTATAAAACGAAAACCACGCGAGAGCCGCGTGGTTTTCTTTCGTTTATGCCAAATTTGCGGCAGTCCGCGATATTAGTGGCAGATGCACTTCTCGCTATCCTTATCAAAGATATGGATACGGGAGGTGTCGATAGCAACCTTAATCTTGTCGCCTGCGCGAGCGGTGGAGCGAGAGGATACTCTTGCGATAATGTTCTTACCGTTGGTAGCGTCCTCCATTCCCTCGAAGCCGAGGTAGAGATAAATCTCAGCACCCATAAGCTCGGTAACGTCAACGTCAACGTCCATTACCGTGTCGGCAAGAGAGGAGAGATACATAGGCTCGTCGTGAATAGCCTCGGGACGAATACCGAAGATTACGTCCTGACCGATGTACTCCTTGAGGTCGGGGTTGTTAGCCTTGTCTGCGGGAAGCTTAACCTCGGTGGTACCGAGAGTAGCGTAAAGGTCACTGCCCTTCTTAACGAGCTTACCGGTGAGGAAGTTCATCTGAGGAGTGCCTATGAAGCCCGCAACGAAGAGGTTGCAGGGAGAATCGTAAAGGTTCTGAGGAGTGTCAACCTGCTGAATAAGACCGTCTCTCATAACTACGATACGGCTCGCCATCGTCATAGCCTCGACCTGGTCGTGCGTTACGTAGATGAAGGTGGTCTCAACCTTCTTGTGAAGCTTGGTAAGCTCGGTTCTCATCGATGCACGAAGCTTTGCGTCAAGGTTGGAAAGGGGCTCGTCAAGAAGGAATACCTTGGGGTTACGGACTATTGCACGTCCGAGCGCAACTCTCTGCTTCTGACCACCCGAAAGAGCCTTAGGACGTCTCTCGAGAAGGTGGGATATGTCAAGGATACGAGCC